>NZ_JAMPKB010000124.1:0-10687 GCF_039961925.1 Trichocoleus sp. DQ-U1
TATGAACTTCGGCTCAGTCAAAGGTAAGATGAGTAAAACTTATGACTGGCAGCTAGCAATCGTCTAATTTTAGACCCCATATTACCCCAGCGACGACTTTTGCAAGAGGTCTATTCAAATACAAAATAGCTACTAAACTATCTCCGCGATAAGGTTTGAAACGTTTATTCTTGACTCAACGACCTGCTGTTGTGTCAAATCAAAAGATGTGTATAGGGTAGGATAACCTGTGTGATCGCTACGGTTTCTCCGTCTTATTTTCCATGCGTTTATGTTACTTGTAGTAAAACCGTCGGTCGCCCTTGGTAAACTTTACGGCGTCTTCCTCTATTTAAAAAAGCGATACTAACCTTGCTGTCTCCACTCCTAGTCAATCTTTCTTTCATTTTTTCCCAACCGACTGGCATCAGCACCTATGCCATAAATCTTTTTCCGCACCTCCAGCCTCTCGAACCAACCTTACTGACAGCCCAAAATTTTCCCAACTATCGCTGCTATCCAGTTCCGTCGGATCTAACCCC
The DNA here is from genome assembly GCF_039961925.1 of Trichocoleus sp. DQ-U1. Classification (NCBI taxonomy): domain Bacteria; kingdom Bacillati; phylum Cyanobacteriota; class Cyanophyceae; order Leptolyngbyales; family Trichocoleusaceae; genus Trichocoleus; species Trichocoleus sp. DQ-U1. The sequence goes on from NZ_JAMPKB010000124.1 coordinate 522, forward strand.
CGCACAAGGGTCAAAAGGGCATTTTCGCCGTCTGCTGTGGACGCAGCGGCAGTTGCCCGAAATTTACAAAAAATTGAACTCTAGTTTAATATTTTCCCCAGTTCCTGAAGCGCCGTTGTATGCGGGTTGCCGTTCAGTGGTAATGGTTCACGATCTCATCCCGCTGCGGTTTCCTAAATGCTTTTCTCCCCTAACGCCCTACTTCCGCTACTATATTCCCCAGGTTTTAGCGCAAGCTGAGCATATTATTTGTAACTCTAGCTCCACCGCTCAGGATATTATTGATTTCTTCCACATTCCAGAATATAAAATTACGCCAATTCATTTGGCTTATGACGTCAATCATTTTCGGTTTCTAGATATTCCTAGAAGCAATTATTTCCTCTACGTCGGTCGCCAAGATCACTACAAAAATATTGCTCGGTTAATTAACGCATTCGCTACTTTACCAAGTTGCCGTGACAATGAATTATGGATAGCTGGAGCTGGGGATAAGCGTTATACGCCTGTGTTGATGGCGCAGGTGGAACAGCTAGGTATAAAGAATCAAGTAAAATTTCTAGATTACGTTTCCTACGAGGAATTGCCGACGCTAATTAATCAAGCGATCGCTCTCGTCTTCCCTAGCCTCTGGGAGGGCTTTGGACTGCCCGTTTTAGAAGCAATGGCGTGTGGCACTCCTGTAATTACTTCCAACCTCTCCTCGCTGCCAGAAGTCGCAGGTGACGCCGCCCTTTTAGTCAATCCCTACAACGTGGGAGAAATTGCCGAAGCGATGCAGGCAGTGGTGACGGATTCAGGATGGCGATCGCGTCTTCGTCAAGCTAGTCTTGCTAGAGCCAGTCAATTTAGCTGGACAAAAACTGGACAAGCGACTGCCCAAGTCCTTCAGCGATATTTGTAACCACAGCGAAAATTATCAAAATTACTAAAGTGGCAAATTGTCAAGTTAAGATTGGGGGTCAGCTCAAGATTCTCCTTCAAGCTTCAATTCCTCTTGCCTCCCCAGGTAGATTTCTTTTTATCAAAGGTTTGTCAAGATAATTGACAATTAATGGAAGAGGCTCAGCATGAACCGGCGAGCATTGTTGCTGCTAAATCGCCACGCACGCCGAGGAAAAGAAGGTCTATCAGAGGCGGTTGCCAAATTGCAGGAGTTAGGCTTTGACCTGCAAGAAGAGTCCACACAAAAGCCCCAGCAGATACCAGAAATTATCCGTCGTTACCGCGATCGCGTCGATCTCGTTATCATCGGTGGCGGAGATGGCACCCTAAATGCCGCCGCCGAGGGTCTGATTGACACGCAACTCCCGTTGGGCATCCTGCCTTTAGGAACAGCCAACGACCTGGCACGAACCCTTTCAATTCCTGTCTCCCTCCCCGAAGCTTGCGAGGTAATTGCAACAGGTCAAAAACAGCGAATTGACTTAGGTTGGGTGAATGGAAAGCACTTCTTCAATGTTGCTAGTCTCGGATTGAGCGTGCAAATTACTCAGCAGCTAACCAAAGAAACTAAGCAACGCTGGGGAGTCTTCGCCTATGCAGTCACCGCCATCCAGGTAGTTGGGCGATCGCGTCCTTTTCTAGCAAAAATTCGTCTCAATGGCGAATCTATTCAGGTGAGAACCGTTCAGATTGCCGTAGGCAACGGACGATATTACGGCGGTGGCATGACCGTTGCTGACGATGCTACCATTGACGACCAGCGCTTGGATCTGTACAGCTTGGAAGTTCAAAATGCATGGCAGATCGTCCGATTGCTACCTTCCATGCTAAAAGGAAAACAAGCAGAATGGCCTGAGGTGCGAAGTCTTCAAGGGCGGGAAATTGAGGTATCCACGCTAAAACCTCTCCCGATTAATACTGATGGTGAAATCACCACTTACACCCCTGCCAAATTTCGCCTAATTCCTAAAGCAATATCGGTTTTAGTTCCACAATCACCCCTACGCACTCCTTAAAATACCTCCCAGTCACCGGATTTAAGCCCTATGATTAAGTGCTAGTAGGTGTTAAAGCATTTCCCGTGACCCCATCTCCTTCACATTCAAAACCCGATCTAGCAAGCGTCTGGCATACTCTACCAGTGGACAAGACACTGGAGCAGCTAGCAAGCGACCCAGAAGTTGGTCTGACGACCCAGGAAGCCAAACAGCGGTTGCAGCAATACGGCCCCAACGAACTGCAAGAAACTGCGGGTCGAAGTACCTGGGAAATCTTGCTCGATCAGTTCAAGAACATCATGTTGTTGATGCTGATTCTAGTAGCACTGATTTCCGGGATTCTAGACCTGGTGGATTTACGCGCTGGCAGATTAGCCCCTGGTGAAATTCCCTTCAAGGACACAATTGCAATTTTACTGATTGTCATCCTTAACGGCGTCTTGGGCTATCTCCAGGAAAGCCGCGCCGAAAAAGCACTTGCCGCCCTCAAGAAGCTTTCCTCTCCGAAAGTGCGAACGATCCGCGATGGCAGACAATTAGAGGTGGACGGCAAGGATCTTGTTCCAGGAGACATCATGCTCCTCGAAGCAGGGGTGCAGGTTTCCGCCGACGGGCGTCTAATTGAAGAGTCAAATCTGCAAGTGCGGGAATCGGCACTAACCGGCGAAGCTCATCCATCAAGTAAGCAGGCAGCGGTGCATCTGAGTGAAGAAACCGCATTGGGCGATCGCATTAACTTAGTCTTTCAAGGCACTGAAGTCGTCCAAGGGCGCGGCAAGGTCATCGTCACCGGCACTGGTATGAAGACGGAACTCGGCAAAATTGCCGATATGCTGCAATCCGTCGAAGCTGAAGACACCCCGTTGCAACAGCGAATGACCCAGCTGGGCAACGTGCTGGTGACGGGTTCTTTGATCTTAGTTGCCATCGTCATCGTCGGCGGAATGCTGCATAATTTCTTCAGCCAGGGGCGTTGGAACTGGAATGTCTTGCAAGACCTTGTGGAAGTTTCTCTATCGATGGCAGTGGCGGTAGTGCCAGAAGGCTTGCCAGCAGTCATTACAGTGACGTTGGCACTGGGAACCCAGCGGATGGTACGCCGCCACGCACTGATTCGCAAACTCCCAGCGGTAGAAACCCTCGGTTCTGTCACAACTATCTGCTCGGATAAAACCGGCACCCTCACCCAAAATAAAATGGTGGTGCAGCGGGTAGACACGGCAAACCATACCTTCCGCGTTACCGGCGAAGGTTACATCCCTACCGGAGAATTTTATCTCGACGAGCGGCAGGTAGCCGCAGAGCAGTATCGGGATCTGCAAATCCTCATGCTTGGCTGCGTGCTTTGTAATGACGCAATGTTACAGCACGACAAGAATGAGTGGGCAATTCTCGGCGACCCCACAGAAGGGGCATTAATTGTCCTGGCTGGGAAGGGAGGAATTGATAAGGAACCGCTAAGCCGCCAAATGCGCCGCGTTGCCGAGTTTCCTTTTTCCTCCGAACGCAAGCGGATGAGCGCGATCTGCGAAGCGGGCGCTTGGATTCAAAACACGCCTTTTTCTAGCAGCCACCTGATGTTTACGAAGGGTTCTCCAGAGTTAATTTTGGAGCGTTGTACCCAAATTCAGGTAGGCGACCAGAGCGAAGTTCTGCGCGATGAGCAACGAACTCAAATTCTGGAGCAAAATAACCAGATGGCAAGTAAGGGCTTGCGGGTACTGGGATTTGCTTACAAGCCTTTAGAGAGCGTTCCGCCCGAAGGATCGGAGGAAACAAACGAGCAAGAATTAGTTTGGCTGGGTTTAGTCGGAATGCAGGATGCTCCGCGTCCGGAAGTGCGGGATGCAGTCGCTAAATGCAAAGCCGCTGGAATTCGAGCCATGATGATTACTGGCGACCACCAGCTAACAGCACAAGCGATCGCCCAAGATTTAGGGATTGCCCAAGAAGGCGATCGCGTCCTCACAGGTCAACAACTGCAAAAGTTTAGTCCAGAGGAGCTAGATCAAGTCGTTGACGAAGTTAGCATCTACGCCCGTGTTGCCCCCGAACACAAACTCCGCATTGTTCAAGCCCTCCAGCGTCGCGGTAGATTTGTCGCCATGACCGGCGATGGCGTCAACGATGCCCCAGCACTCAAACAAGCCGACATCGGCATCGCAATGGGCATTACCGGCACCGATGTCAGCAAAGAAGCCAGCGATATGGTGCTGCTGGACGACAACTTCGCTACCATCGTCGCCGCTACTGAAGAAGGGCGGACAGTTTACAGTAATATTCGCCGCTTTATCAAATACATTCTGGGTAGCAACATCGGCGAAGTGTTGACCATTGCCGCCGCACCCCTGCTTGGCTTGGGGGGCGTTCCGCTCTCGCCGTTGCAGATTCTCTGGATGAACCTGGTTACGGATGGTTTACCCGCTCTCGCCCTTGCCGTAGAACCCGCAGAACCCGACGTGATGCGCCGTCCTCCTATGAATCCCCGCGAAAGTATTTTTGCCCAAGGGCTGGGTTCTTACATGGTTCGGATTGGGATTGTCTTTGCGATTATCAGTATTGCTTTGATGGCATGGGCTTACAACTATACTCATGCACCCGGCTATCCGGGAAATCCAGATGTTTGGAAGACGATGGTCTTTACAACCTTGTGTCTCGCTCAGATGGGACACGCTTTGGCGGTTCGTTCTAACAGCCAACTGACGATCGAGATGAATCCCTTTACCAACCTGTATTTGTGGGGAGCGGTGGTTGTTACCACGGCGTTGCAGCTAATGCTCGTCTACGTGCCTCCCCTGCGCTCTTTCTTTGGAACTCACTACCTGAGTCTCACTGAACTGGGTATTTGTATCGGCTTCAGTGCCTTAATGTTCGTTTGGGTTGAGATGGAAAAACTGTTTATCCGTTTTTTTTACAAAAACAGACGGTAGTCAGTAATCGGTAGTAGGTAATGGGGCATTCAGGACTGGTTATCGGAAGAATTTAGGCTGAAAATAATCACCAATGACCCATTAGCTATGTATCTCAAAACTCTCCACCTCCGACAGTTTCGCAACTATTTAGACTGCGAGGTTGATTTCGAGGCTCCTAAGACGATTTTGGTGGGGAATAATGCCCAAGGAAAATCCAATCTTTTGGAAGCAGTCGAGTTACTATCAACCCTCAAAAGCCATCGAGCCGGACGCGATCGCGACCTGATCCGCGAAGGCGCGGCGGACGGTAAAATTACAGCCACGCTGGAACGCGCTAACGGCTTAGTGGATCTGGCTTTAACCCTCCGCACTCAAGGGCGTCGTACCGCAGCCATTAACCAAGAAGCTTTGCGACGCCAAATGGATTTTCTCGGCGTCCTCAACGCTGTAGAATTCTCCAGTTTAGATTTAGATCTAGTGCGAGGTGCCCCCGAACAACGCCGCAACTGGCTAGATTCCATCCTCACCCAGTTGGAACCCGTCTACGCCCACATTTTGCAGCAATATAACCAAGTATTACGGCAGCGCAACGCCTTATTAAGACAAGAAGCGAGAAAAGCCCAACCTTCTTCTAGTAACAGGCAAGAGGAAATTTCCACCAAGTCTGGAGACTTGAATCGGGACTCTGAATTGGCGTTGTGGGATGTCCAATTAGCGATCGCGGGTTCTCGCGTTACCCGTCGTCGAGCCAGAGTCCTGACACGGCTGGCACCTCTCGCTCAGGCTTGGCACGCTAGCATTAGCGGTAGAGCTGAAGTGCTGGAATTAAAATATGCCCCCAATGTCACCCTGGAGAAGGAAGAACCCGAAGCGGTACAGCAAGCTTTTTTAGAGAAAATTCAACAGCGTCGGGTCGTCGAACATCACCAAGGCACAACCCTCGTCGGTCCTCACCGGGACGAAGTTGAGTTTACCATCAACCAAACACCGGCAAGAATCTATGGCTCCCAAGGTCAGCAGCGAACCCTAGTCTTGGCACTGAAACTGGCAGAGCTAAAGCTTATTGAAGAAGTCGTTGGAGAACCGCCGCTGTTGCTACTTGATGATGTTCTAGCCGAGTTAGACCCAAACCGCCAAAATCAACTGTTAGATGCCATCCAAGACCGCTTTCAGACCCTGATTACCACTACTCACTTAGGTTCCTTCGATGCCCAGTGGTTGAATTCATCTCAAATTCTCTCTGTTCAGGCAGGACAAATAAAACGATGAAGTTTGTTAGTTGCATAAGGACGGGTTGAAGCCAAATATTTGTAAATAGCCAACTAGATGGATAAACCTACACCTACAACAAGTCGTTCTTCCTTTTTTAGTGTTAATCCCTGGCTTGCAGCCTCTAACCTTATTCTCAAATCCGGAGTCACCCTCAGAAGTCTCGTATCCACCAATATGTTCTAAAGAGAGAATCCGTGCCTTACTTATTTAACGAACTGTCAACCTACGCCCAGATTGATTGTGACGTAATTAACCTTGCTGCTATGCGAAAAATGGATATGGCTATGGATCGGGATGAGATTGCAGGACTGGGCGCTTCGTTGCGACGGATCAATCAGAAGCTATTGACCTCAGCCAAGGGAGATGGCGTCGAAAGAGTATGGTATCAGGGTGGAGAACCTTATTTCGATCTGTTTATTGACCTGCGAAAAGATGATATCGAGTGGTTTCAGTTGACTTTACGTGGGAAATCGCTGTCGTGGAATCGAGCAGGTTGGCAAACAGGGATAACGAATGAAGGTATTGTCAACGACATTACTTTTTATCCTGCTAGCAAACTGATTAAAACAGACAATCGCCCTGATTTTGCGTTCATTGAATTAGCATATTCCATCTTGCAAACCCGCGCTGGTGATGCGATTGTTGATAAAATCTTGGTGCTGTTCAAGGCTGAATAACGAATGGCTAGTCGCTAATCGAAGCCATTTTTTTGCCCAATTAGCAATTAGCCTAAACCCTAATTATTAAGCTTATTTGTAAATTCTTTTAGGTGCAATATACCAGCACGAATTTGGGCTTAATGTATCTGTTCTTGCTCGTTATCCTAATTTTGAGTTGTTGCTGGAGCCTTTTTATTATTCTTTTTTGATAAGAAAAATTACCCTCGATTCCTCATTTTTGAAGAGCTAAGAACTATTGGACTCATTGAACTCTATTCTAGAAAGGGAAATATTTTCTCTTAGGTTACTGTACGGATTTTATATAGACAATTTATGAATTAGCCCTCTATCTAGGGATTTATTTTCTTTCATAAAACATAAATATTTATTGCAATCAAGTAATGATTTATTGCACATAACTAAGAATTAGCAGAAGTTTGGGTGTATCACAGTTTACAATTGCCAACAGTACCCCTGTGGAAATTACTGGATGGGTTCACAATGCAGCCCAACGCCCTGCCGCTTCCTTGCCTATCTCTAGACCCTGCCATTGACCGTCAGCCTCTGACTGTAGCGCCTGACACACCTCTCCTTGATGTATTGGCGCTCATGAGCCAGTTACGGAGTAGTTGTGAGTTGCCCAGAGGAACCCAAGCCAGAGGGACACAAGCAGACACCAGTGCAGCGTCAGAAGACCCAAGCTGGGAGGCGAGCGAGGGGATGAACGCCGCCTTGCCGCACCCTGCATCCTGTTGGTTGTCACAAGAGGAGACCGATTTTGACACTGCCGATGCCGCAGGTCATTGTGTCTTAGTCATGCAAGGATCGCAGCTTGTGGGAGTCTTTACAGAGCGCGATATCGTTAGACTGACGGCCGCCAGAGCTTCCCTAATTAACGTCAAAATTGCCGATGTCGTCACGCAACCAGCCATTACCCTCAGACAATCAGAAGCTCACGATGTTTTCACAGCTCTTTCCTTGTTTCGTCAGCACCGAATTCGCCATTTGCCAATCATTGACGATAATGCAGGGGTAGTCGGAATTGTCACGCACGATAGTATTCGCAAAGCGTTGCAACCCGTTAATCTTCTAACGCGATTGCGATACGTCGCGGATGTGATGACATCCCAAGTCGTTCATGCGCCTATGACGGCTTCTGTTCTCGATTTAGCCCAAATCATGGCTAGTCAGCTAGTCAGCTGTGTCGTCATTACAGAACAGAGGGAAAACCAAATTGAGAACAAGCCAATAAAGACGCTTAATTCTCAATTCCCAATGCCCGTAGGCATTGTCACAGAGCGAGATGTGGTGCAGTTTCAGGCGATGGAATTAGACTTGTCGAAATTGCAGGCAAAAGACGTAATGAGTACACCCTTATTTTGTCTGCAACCCTCAGATTCCCTATGGGTTGCCCATCAAGAAATGCAGCGGCGGCGCGTGCGACGTCTGGTAGTTGCTAGCAATCAGGGCGAATTACTCGGCATTGTCTCCCAAACCAGCCTGCTACAAGTGCTGAACCCAGCGGATATGTACAATGTCATTGAGGTATTGCAGCAGGCAGTAGAAGAGCGTACCAAAGCATTAGAAAATAGCAACGAGCGATTGCGTTGTGAAATTGCTGAGCGCAAACGAGCTGAAAAGGCATTGCGACAAGCGCACGATAACTTAAAAAAACAAGTAGAGGAACAAACTGCCGAATTAGCTCAAGCGAATGTGCTTCTCAAAAAGGACATTATTGAGCGTGTCGCAGTAGAGGCGGCTTTGCGGAAATCAGAGGCGCAAAAGACAGGATTAATCGCGTCTCTACAACAACAAGCCGAACATCTGGAACAAACTTTACACCAACTGCAAAAAACCCAAGCCCAGCTGATTCAAACAGAAAAAATGTCCAGTTTGGGGCAACTGGTAGCTGGTATTGCCCACGAAATTAACAATCCGATTAATTTTATTTACGGCAATCTCAGCTATGCCGGTCAATATGTCCAGGATTTGCTGAATCTGCTGCAACTTTATATTAAACATCATCCTCAACCAGAAGCGGAAATTCAAACAGAAATTGAGGCAATTGACCTGGATTTTTTGAAGACAGACCTCCCGAAACTTTTAGGCTCGATGAAGGTGGGAGCTAACCGTATTCGGGACTTGGTACTGTCCTTACGAAATTTCTCCCGATTGGATGAAGCGCAACAGAAATTTGTGAATATCCACGATGGGATAAATAGTACTCTTCTGATATTACAAAATCAACTAGAAGCAAAAGCGGGACGCTCTGGGATTAAAGTTATTAAAGAATATGGTAATCTCCCTGCTGTGGAGTGTTTGGGGGGGCAGATTAACCAGGTATTTATGAATATTCTCAGTAATGCCATTGATGCCCTTGAAGAGGTTTTTGCTAAGGAATCATGGGGGATGGCTCATGGGGAGGACAGTATCGATTCTCAACCCCCGACAATTTGGATACGCACCGAATTAGTAGGTAAAAATCAGGTAGCTATCAGGATTGAAGACAACGGAATTGGGATGACGGAAGCGGTACGGCGTCAAATGTTTGACCCTTTCTTCACAACGAAACCTGTGGGTAAAGGTACCGGCTTAGGATTATCAATTTGCTATCAGATTGTGGAAAAACACGGCGGTCAGCTGAAGTGTATTTCCGCGCCCGGTGAGGGAACTGAGTTTGTAATTCAGATTCCAATCCGACAGACAACTCATACTGAGTGTGTCTATTCACCCCGTCGTCTGAAGCCTGCCATTGAGCGAAATGAAGAGCAACAGCTACACGGAGCTTAGCCAACGGGCGAAGGAATTAAAACAGAAAAATAGAAATTTTTCTGTTTTAATTATTGTGCTTCTCCAATAAGAGTAAAAGCCGCCCAGTCTTTCGGATCGGGGTGTTGCTTCATTGTTGTCAGCATTGCCTGACGCATCGCTTGCGCTTTGTCGGGATTCTTCTGAAGGTTTTGATAAAATTCGGTCATTAAGGATGCTGTAGGGGCGTCTGGGACCGACCAGAGGGACACAATTACACTGGGTATACCCGCAGTAATTAAGCTGCGAGATAGTCCGATAACGCCATCGCCGGTAATTTTGCCTCTGCCAGTGTCGCAAGCACTCAGCACGACTAGCTCAGCATTCAGTTTCATGTCTAGAATTTCGCTAGCGGTGAGTAAGCCAGTATCCTGCTCAGATGGAGCGAGAGCGATCGCACCCGGTACACCCAAACCTTGAAAATCATCCAGCAATCCATGTGTCGCCAGATGAATAATCGGTAGTCCTAAACAAGTAAGGATGCATTGTAATAGTGGACAAAGTACCACACGGCACCAATATGATTCTCTAACTTCTTAGAGAACGATAATGTCTTTCTCACTAATCGGGAT
>NZ_JAMPKB010000125.1:0-10427 GCF_039961925.1 Trichocoleus sp. DQ-U1
GGGGGTCGTGCGATCGCGTTGCCATAGTCACAAATAACTTCTTCTATTTAGTTCAGTTAAGGAATAATTGAGAGCCATCAGGCTCATAGATAGAACCTAAGCGAGAACTCACGCTGTAAGTAGAGTATATTTACGGATTTTCTAATTTCGGAGAGTTAGATATAGCAACACAATGTAATAAATCGACTATTGAATAAGAAATAGACCTCTTGCAGATTAGGTTGCTTTTTGGTTGCTAAAGCTGTAAAAAGTAGAAAAATCAGGACATAGCAATTGAAAAATGTCCTGATGATGGATTACACAATAGCGCAAACTCTCTCACAAAAACACTTCAAACATCGCTTTGGGGTTCAATAAAAACGTTTATTTAACCAGATAGTTAATACCGTCAAGCCACTGTGGCGACCTCGACCCAAACCTGGAGTAAAGCCAAAGTCGGGCAACTCCACCGAAAAGAGTCCTTTTCGGTGAAGTCTAAACCCCTCATTCTGGCATACTGAATCTACGGGTTAAGCAAGTAGTTACTTTGAGTTAGTGAGTTAAGTAATCAAGTTAAGTAATTGAAGTGAGTAATTAAGTCTATGTCTGTTATTGCCTTCTGCAACCAAAAGGGGGGCTGTGGAAAAACCACAACCAGTGTCAGCTTTGCTGTCTGGTTACACCGAAAAAAGAAAACCGTCAGCTTTTTGGATGCCGATCCACAAGGCAGCGGTTCGCTGTGGCTTTCTTCAATGCAACTCCCCATTCCCACAGTTAAGCTTTCAGATGCCAACGACTTAATTGAGCAAATCCCAGATTTATCAGAACAGACAGATTTTTTGGTCATTGACGGTGCGCCCAATACCAGTGAAAGCACCAGAGCGATTTTGTGCTTATCCGATATCTGCGTTACGCCGATTCAACCTACAGGTTTAGACCTGCACTCAGCTAGCGATGTACTTCGCTTAATTAAATCAGCTCAAAAAATTTCTGGGGGTCTACCTAAACCTGTCATTTTTCTCAATCGGGCATTTAAAGCAACTCGGCTCAAGAAAGAGGCATTGGATGTTCTGGACCAAATTCCTAACGTGATGCTGCTCAAAACAGTGATTCATCAAAAACAGGCAATTTCTGACTGCTTCTCTCAGGAGGCATCTATTTGGGAGGTCAGAGGGGCAGAAGCATCAGCCAAGGAATTTGAATCTTTGTTCAAGGAAATTCTGAAATTACTCAAATGACTCCCAAGAAACCCCGGAAAACTTTGAATGCTGCTGCTGACAAATTTATCTTTGGCGAACCAGAGCCTGAACCAGCAGATGAAAAACCGTCTTCTTCCCCACCTGCTCCAGAACCTGGAGGGCTGCTGGAAAAATTACAAAAGGAGGAGTCACCCAAAGAGCGACCCATTAGAGTCAGCCTAGACCTCTCGCCAGAAATGCACCGCCGTCTTACCAATCTTGCCAATCGCACTGGCAGAAAGAAATCTGAAGTGCTGCGAATTCTACTGGCTGAGGCTTTGGCAGAAGTTGAAGGGGGAGATTGAGTTGTGTCAATTGGAGCGGGGAAGATGCGTTGTTAAAGTACTGGGGTTAGCGATCGCTTACAGATGGCAGTCTAACCCTCTTGTGTCAAACTGGGGCGAAAGCTTGATTTTTCGTGGGCTATAAAGCCCTGCCGCATATACTTCACCACACCTCTTATGTCAGATAAATCTGCACCAGAAATTGAACTGATACGCGCGGCGTATGCTGCCTTCAACGCGCGAGATATTGATGCTGCCCTCGCCCTCATGACTCCCGACGTGGCTTGGCCGAAAGCGTTCAAAGGCGGTTTTATTCGGGTAGTCCTAAAGATGTAAGGATAAGAAGGTAGAGTTACTGCTGTTGTTCGATGTCCAATCCCCATCCTACTTGTCCTGCTTGTGAGTCTACTCATACCGTGAAAAATGGGAAAATTCACAACGGCAAACAGAACTTCAAGTGCCGTGAGTGTGGCAGACAATTTGTGCAAGACCCGCAGAACAAGATCATTGACCAAACTACTAAAACCCTGATTGACAAACTGCTGTTGGAGAAGATTCCGTTAGCTGGAATTGCTAGAGTGACGGGTGTTTCAGAACCCTGGCTCCAGAGCTATGTCAATGGGAAATACGAAGCGATTCCCCGACAAGTCGAGGTATCGGCTAAAAAAAGGGGCGCTTGACGATTCAATGCGACGAGATGTGGTCATTTGTGGCTAATAAGGGCAACAAGCAATGGATTTGGTTAGCATTAGATGTCAATACCCGAGAAATTGTCGGCGTGTACGTCGGCGATCGCTCTCGTGAGGGTGCCCAAGGATTATGGGACAGCTTGCCAGGGGTGTATCGACAGTGTGCCGTCTCCTATACCGATTTCTGGTCTGCCTACAATGAGGTTTTCCCCAGCCAACGACATTGCTAGTGTGGGCAAGGACAGTGGTCAAACAAGCTTAATTGAGCGCTTCAATTGCACCTTACGGCAGCGAGTATCCCGGTTAGTGAGAAAGACGTTGTCGTTTTCCAAGAAGTTAGAGAATCATGTTGGTGCAGTGTGGCACTTTGTCCACTACTACAATGCATCCTTACATCTTTAGGACTACCTTTATTCGTGGGACTGAAGAAGTCCGCGCTTACTGGACGGAGCAGTGGAGCGAAATTAATCCACACGTCGAGCCGGTTGCCTTTTACCCGGAGGATGCTGGGCAGGTTTTGGTGGAGGTGCATCAGGTCGTGCACGATCTTGCCGGAGCTGTGCTTGCCGATGAGCACGTTGGTCATCGTTATACCATTGAGCATGGCTTGATTCAAAAGATGGAAATCTGTCTACCTCCATTGTCGGGTCACTGAGCCTAACAAGGCGCTATAACGAAAGGCAGGGTAGTATCTGGCGCAAAAGAGGTCTAGCGCCCTGACGCTGTCTCCTTATAAACAGCCACAACTTCAAAACCTGATAGTTGTGCGTAACTAACCAAGTCTCTTTCTTGGCGATCGCAACTTTGCTCATCGGTGGAAACGCGACAATAAATTGCGACCCGATATGGCTTTAGCTGTCCCATCTAAACCTCTAAAAAATCAGCGACCCCGATGCTCTTTCCAGCGTCGGAAAAGTGCCTAATTAATTGTCCCACTTAAGGAAGTCTTTAACTAAGACAGCCGACTCAGTCAAGTAGCTATCTTTTTACGCTTTCGCTCCTGGAATCACTTGGCAAACATGACCTGCTACAATTTGCCAACGGTTCTGTCGCTGTACCCAGACGCGAGTAAAGCGATAGGTTTCTGAGAAAGCTTGACCGCTGTGGGTTCCAGCAGCTTTCACTTTGAGGGTGACTACAATGCAATCGCCATAAGGATGGATTTGGCGATCGCTAACATCCAACGAAGTGAACCTAAACATTCCAGAGCGGTGCGCTTCCAGATCGAATTGCTTGTTGACCACCAGACCTGTATGCATTGTGAATACAAGATCATCGGCAATGAGTTCATCCAGTGCGGAAACATCACTGGTGAGCATGGCGTGCCGCAGTTTTTCTTCCAGGTTTTCAATGTTTTCAATTGTTCTATTTTCCACTGAAGACTTCTCCTCTACACATTGAGAAACGCTTAGTTTTCAGTAAGATTAACCGCAATGATAATGATGTTATTACTGAAAACAGCAATCTTCGTCTTAGGATGGCGATCGCTAGACTCGATACTTGTAATCGGTAAAACTTGCTTTCGCCTCTTCGTAGGCTTTATTGAGTGCTGTTATCCGAGCCTTAGCGATGGGGCTGCTGTTAACATCCGTGTGCCAAATCTTGGCTGCTGCCCGGTACGCGCTTTTGACTTCTTCTGAAGTGGCGTTGGGCGATACCTGTAAAACATCCCACCATGCTCCGACAAGCGGTGGAGCCAAGATGGATTCAATCAGAATCCAGTCGCAGCCGTAGCAGACTCGGTAAATTCCTTCTAAAGTATCCTGTCCCAACTGGGCAAGAACTGTTTGATGCCAATTTCTAAAGGCATCACGACAACGCTGCTTCGTGTTGGGGTCGTAGCTGCTAAGTGCGCCTTTGCTCAGAAATGTATTAAAGCCGATATATATTTCCCCTCCATTCGGCTTGGGATCGTAGAACGGATCTTTCCCTTCTGCCAAACACTCAAGCACTCGCCGCGTATCCGCTGAGGGTTCTGGCAGTTCTAGAAGCTGAGTCAGTTCGTTGGCAATTTCTCGTGATTCTGGGTTCTGCCGCCACTGCCAGTAATTCACGTTAGGTTTGCCCAGTTGTTCGGCGTAGTTTCTCAGCCAATATTCCCGCCGGTTAATCGGCGGGTGAACCCCCACCTCTAAAGCTTTTAAAATTCCCCATTGCTTTTGTCTAAAAGCATCGACAATCTTCTCCTTTAACCCAGAGCCAAAATAATTAGATGTCAACGCCCATTGCACAGCTTCTAGGGGTGTGGCAGCAGTCGTAGGTTGATCTAGATAGATTAAGCGGTATTCGCATAACTTCTTAACGGCTTTCTCATTGTCGTCAGGGAATGCCAGCGTCCAACTATTGTCAACTTGCCGCAGACATTCATTCACTCGATCTGCTAAGTCATTAAAGCGTTCTAAGTTTTCGCGCCAGCATTTTTCCCACTGTTGTGTGCCATCTTGGTTCCACCAGTCGGCATTATTAATGGTGCACTCAGTCACCAAAATGGGTTCGTTCCCGCCGAAATCCAGCAGTTCAGGAATTAAAGAAGCTGGAATCTGCCAATACTGGGAATTACTTGTTACAGGTTGATTGGGCTGTCTGGCTTGATGAAATTTTTCGATAACTTCAATGACTTTCGGCTTCACTGGGTTTGGCACCCGCATCACGGAGGTAGTGTAATCCTCTTTTCCCATCCTGCCGCCCGTGGGTTTATTCATTGTGGTTAAAATCTATATTTTGTAGGTATTCTACCCGTTACAGGTTTAAGAACTCACTCTTTAACAGAGAAAGCGATCTTCTTTGTAGGCGCTCCGAGCTGGGTATAAAGCTGTACAGTGACTTTTTATTTTACGTGAAGACATATTAATGTCGTTCGAGAGGCAACGCTAAATTCGGCTTGCTTTTTCGGCTCAATCTAGCTTGGCAATGTTGATAGTCAAATGCTAGATCACTGAGCCAACTTTCTCTGTGATCCTGCAATAGGGAAGGTTTTGGTCAGGCACACAAAATTGTATCGACGTCATCTAATTGGGCACTGTACATATTCCAAGCGTTCCCATGCTGAGGAACTGATATTGGGACGTGAGTAGCTATCACCTCTAAAAATAAGTGCCAATTGGAACTTGCTGCCCCAATCATTGCACGCTACCAACTAGCGATCGCCTCAAAGTACCAGTTAATACTTTTCTCCCATCTCCGAGCCGGGTTTTCACTGCCTAACCGCATCAAAGAAAGTCAGAACTACCAAGCTATCGGCTATTTTTGAATTAAAATACAGTAAATTAATTCAGTAATAAAATGCAGTAATAATGACCACCATCTGCTTCAGCAATTTAAAGGGTGGAGTCGGAAAATCAACGACTCTTACCCATTTCGCCTATTGGTTATCTGCCATCAAAAAGCGCAAGGTCGCAGTCATTGACGCGGACGGACAGAGCAGTACCTCCACCTGGCTGCATTCGATGGATACAGAAGTGCCTATCTATCGCATGACCGATCCAGATGAGTTGGCTGAAGAAATTCCTAAGCTAGAAAAGACTGTGGATTATTTGGTAGTGGACAATGCTGGGAATTTGGGAGAGGCAACCCGGTGTACACTTCTGACTGCAAAACTTGCAGTAATTCCGATTACTCCATCTGGGCTGGATTTAGTTTCAGCAGCATCGGCTGTCAGGATGGTACGCCAAATCCAGAATGCACGAGGTGGATTGCCGCTATCCGGCATCTTCATTAATCGAGGAGTTAGGAATACCAAACTGTTAAAAGAAGCCCAAGAGCTATTAAAGCAACTAGAGGGAGTTAAGGCATTCAAGCAAGTTATCTATCAGCGGCAAGCGATCGCAGATGCCTTCTTGCAGAACACAACCGTGTGGGGACTAAAAGGGTCAGACGATGCAGCGTCAGATTACCAGCGGTTATTTACAGAGATTTTGAGGTTGGCTTCATGAGTAAGAATAAACCTCGACATTCTCTAACTGACTTGGTTTCTCAATTTGCATTGGGTAACTTAGAACCAGAGGCTGCGCTTGCCACCAAACAAAAAACAAAGGGTAAGAATCCAGCCCGCGCCCAGGAAGAAGAAAACCTGCTAGAGAAGCTGAAGAAGCAAGTCCCCTCAAAAACCCGAATCACACTTGATCTGGACCCAGAAACCTACGAGCAGCTATCAGAGTTAGCTGAGTACACCGGGCAGACCAAAGCTAAACTTTTACGCGCACTGATTCGAGAAGTCGCAAAATTACTGCAAAATTAACAGTAAAAATAATCATTTAAAATTTTACTGTTAATTTTGATTCCTACCCCTTCCGATTTGCTAAGCCAGCCTTTCAGGGAACAGTGTGGGATTTTATTCTCTAGACTGCAATGCCGAACCACTGGCTCTCAGAACCCAGACAGTTTTAATCTGTAGTAAACAAGGTAGATATACACTGGAGCGTTTTAAGTTTAATTCAGCCTAACTACTTAACTCTTTTCCCTTGCCGCACAGTCGCATCATCAGTAATGGCTAGTCAACGTGGACTTACTCTTGGAAAATTTGCGCCGTTCCACAAAGGACACCAGTTTTTGATTGAAACGGCATCATCCCAAATGGATGAGGTAATTGTAATCATTTACGAGGCTAGAGAAACAACGTCCGTCCCTCTGAATATTCGAGCCGATTGGGTCAGGAAACTCTATCCAACCGTACAAGTTATCGAAGCTTGGGATGGCCCAACTGAAGTCGGCAATACACCCGAAATCAAGAAAAAACATGAAGACTATATTCTAAATCGTTTGAAGCTACAGGGAATCACACACTTTTATTCCAGTGAATTCTACGGAGAACACATGAGTTTAGCCCTGGGAGCGGTCAATCGAATTGTGGATTATGAGCGCAAAGCCGTACCCATTTCTGGTACACAAATCAGAAAAGATACCTTTGCCTGTCGCGAGTATTTGCATCCTTGGGTTTATCGCGACTTGATAACGAATGTAGTTTTCCTGGGCGCTCCATCTACGGGCAAGACAACGCTTGCATCCCGACTGGCACAGGAATACGCTACGGTTTGGATGCCGGAATATGGGCGGGAATACTGGGAGAAGCATCAAGTCAATCGTCGGCTGTCTCTCGAACAATTGGTTGAGATTGCTTCTGAACATTTGAACCGTGAAGAAGCACTGCTATACCAGGCAAATCGGTACTTATTTACGGATACTAATTCGATTACCACCTATATGTTTTCACTGTACTATCACAACACGGCAGAGGGGCAACTTGCCGAACTCGCTAATCGAGCAGCTTCACGCTATGATCTAGTGTTTGTTTGTGATGTAGATATCCCTTATGACGACACTTGGGACCGTTCGGGAGATGTAAATCGACGCATCTTTCAAAAGCAAATTATTAACAATTTAATTCTTCGCAAGATTCCCTTCTTTCTCGTGCAAGGTGAGCTGGAAACACGAGTTCAGTACGTCAAAAGTGTCTTAGAGAAGTACCGTAAGTATGAGAATTTACTGGACTTGTTCGTCGAGCGCCAATAAGATTGAGCAAACAAAAGATGAAGAGGGAAAAGGCGTAACTTATCACTATGCTTGAATTGCTCAGTGTAAACAACATTGCCTTTAGAATCCTCAGCTATCCTATGAGCTATATAGAATTCATAGGAACGATACTCTATTTGTGGTCGGTGTGGCTCATCGCCAGAAAGCAAATGCTGACATGGCCAGTCGGTATTGTAAGCGTACTGCTGTATATGGCGCTTTTTTACCAGATACGCTTGTACTCAGATACCCTCGAACAGGTCTACTATTTGGGAGCAAGCGTGTATGGTTGGTGGCGGTGGAGTGCATCTGGTCGAGGTACAGGCAAAGCCGGAAATTTCAGATACAGTTCGCGGCGAAGTTTAATCTTGGTTTTGGCTGTTACAATTGCCGTTTCTTTTGTTATCGGGGCTTTTATGAGCCGCGTCCATATACTGTTTCCTACCCTGTTCCCTGAGAAAGCTTCTTTCCCCTATTGGGATGCCCTGACAACCATTGCAAGTTTCACAGCGATGTGGCTACTCGCTCAAAAGCGAATCGAAAGCTGGTATTACTGGATTGCTGTTGATGTGATAGGAATTGGGTTGTACTACGTGAAAGGAGTCCGGTTTATTGCTCTGCTTTATGTGATTCTTTTGGGTATGGCAATAAACGGTTTAATCTCATGGAATAAGGCTTCCAATACACCAGAAGACTTGGCTTGCTGAATAGTACATGCAATCGTTCAAGTCATCTGAAGCTTTATATCGAAACATATCCAGGTAATCTTATGCATCTTTGGTTAGTTGGAGCATCAACGAGCGCAAAGAGCAGCATTTTAAGCCCCTTTCAACAAGCAGAGTGTTTGGTCAGATAAACTGACTATACATATCCAATTTTTAAGAAATTTGTCTTTTAACTCATCGATTAGTTGTCTCATGAGGCATAGATTAAAAGATGGGTTATAGGACACAATATGGCTGAATTTGAGTCATGCCGTGTCAAATCCAGAAAATTGTCTTGCTAGTGTTGGTTTAAGAGAGCCGACGCATTTGCTCCATTTTCACGTGCTTTAGTCTTGAACGTGTCCCACGCTTCGCCTTCAATGTTAAACGTTGCAAGCCGTGTATTACTTGGTGTGCGTAATTCGCAACAAACCCGCTTCAGTTGCAATAAAGCGCTTAAAAACAGAGGAGTTGACCGACTTTCACCACATCACAGGGGATTCAGCCTCTAGGTTTGGAAACCTACCTGTTCTGACCTGGCGGCACCACTTCCACATCCTAGGCAGAAAAGTTAATCTTATCCTGGCTCAATTCGTAGCAAGAGTGTACTGCACAATAGGGTGGTGCTTAGTATAATTGCACTAAATGCAGCATTTTCCAAAGGAGAGAAATCGATGATTTCCAACACTAAAACAGCTCACAAAAATGCTGGTCAAAAGCTGACTGACCATTACTTGTTGAACGAATTGTGGAGCGACCTTGACGAAACCTCTCAAGCAGCAGTAAGCGGTGGGGGAAATTCATCTATTAGTTCATTTACTTTCGATAGCTACAGTATGAGGAATGATGAGCGTGGAGCAGGGGCTATTGCATTTGTTTCGCCTAAAAATTTATAGTGAGATAAAAATAAATAGTTTCTCAAGGGAGATAAATTGTGTATTTCCCTCTCTAGGAATTGAAACGGTTAAGGCTAGGTAACTGTCAATAGGTAACTACTAATCCCATAATCTCTCAAAACGTGTCGCGCTGAGTTCGGTATAGCGAACAGTGCTAGAGATTGACTCTCTCTTCACTGCAACTGATTTAACGGCAGTGGGGGGTAGCTTGTCTAGTGCAACTCTGAAGTCCCAATTGGAACCAAAAAAAATACCCTGACTGCGAGAGCCAGGGCACCGGGTAGCATCGAAAATTAATCACAGTTGTATCACCGCATTCCCCTCACATTTTAGGGGTCGTCGCTAGTTGCGCTCAGTTTTATCAAAAAATCAAGTACAGCAACTTGGGGCGATCGCATTCTTCGCAGCGGTTCAGGAATCCTGCTCGATCAAACCTGAACCCTCGATTGGAGTTGAGAGAGGATCTTCTGACAATCCGGAATACCCATATTTCCCGCAGTGCGATCGCACTGGTGTCCGATCCGGTTCTACATCGTCATATCCAGGTTTTACCACCTGACCCACATAGCTTGGATCGCAACAGTGATGGAGTTGGCTGTGAAAAGAGATAAAGAGAAATTGGGAAAGGCGATCGCTCATTTAAGCAGAGAAAACTAAGATAAACCAGTCTATCGCTAGTCAGGAGGTCCGCTACGAAACGCCCAAGGCAAAGCGGAGAGCATCGATCTCCAGCACATCTAGTCTACTGGGGCAGAATTAAGCTGATGTACCAATAATAAATCCCTGCTGAACTCAAAAACTCTCCCATCAGGAGTGAGATCGCGAACCTTTAGTTCTAGGAAGACTTGAAGAAACTGCTGTAGTCTCACGCCGAAGATCCCAGAGCGCGATCGCTCGCTGCCTCGACTTCCGACTCCTTACCAAATTCGGAGCGCCGAACTCGGTAGGGCGAGCGCTGTCTCGATTTCTAACCCCCTGCCGAACTGGGAGAAATTTGTCTGTAAATGGTCGCTCGAGGCACAATGCCGAGATGTGTGGTCTCCAGTTACATGCCGTTAGGTACGTTCTTGCTCTACCATGACTCTGGATACTCAGCGTGGGTTGGAAGCCCTCCGCTAGGACAACCCCA
>NZ_JAMPKB010000126.1:0-9963 GCF_039961925.1 Trichocoleus sp. DQ-U1
GAAGCGATCGCTAGCGTCGATGGTGTTTTGGAAGATCCAGCTCCCGACGCCCTTGTAGTGGATCTAGCTGACAGTACGGTGAATATCCGCGCCCGTTGGTGGGTACAGCCGCCGCGACGTGCAGATATTCTCGATAAGCAGGATCAAGTTCTCGCTGCCATTAAGAATAAGCTCACGGCTAACGGCATTGATATGCCCTTCCCGACTCAGCAAATCCTGTTCCACGACCAAACCGAAGAGACAGATGGAGATCGCGCTCGTCAGCGTGAAGGATGGCCCGCTGGGAAACAAGAAGTGCCAAAACCTCGCAGCATCGGCGGTTCGCTCAGGAAGCTGGCTGAAATGCGTGCCCAAAGAGACGGGAATGGTAGCCATAGAAACGAGAACCCAGATCGCCCTCACACTGCCGACGATAATTAATGAAAAATAACTGATGAAAAACATCAAGCTGGGCAAACTTTGGGACTCGCTCCACTCCAGCTACTGGTTCGTGCCAACCCTGATGGCGCTCAGCGCGATCGCCTTGGCATTCGGAATGTTAAGCCTTGATCGAGCAGCCAAATCTGGCCCGATAGAGTCGTTGGGCTGGATCTACACCGGCGGGCCAGATGGGGTGAGAACGCTGCTTTCAGCCGTTGCTAGTTCGATGATTACCGTTGCGGGTACTGCCTTCTCGATTACAATTGTTGCCCTCACTCTCGCTTCCTCACAATTCGGGCCGCGACTGATGCGGAACTTCATGCAGGATACGGGCAATCAAGTCGTCCTGGGCACGTTTATCGGTACGTTCATCTACTGCTTGCTGGTACTGCGAACCGTGCGGGGAGATGACTACAACGTATTTGTGCCGCAAATCTCCGTCACGATCGGCATGGTGCTAGCGCTCGCCAGTATTGGCGTCCTGATCTACTTTATCCATCATGTCTCAACCTCGATGCAGGCATCCCATATCATCAGAGACGTTGGCAGGGAGTTGGACAATGCCATCGATCGCTTGTTTCCACAGAAGATCGGGCAGGGTAAATCAGTACCAAAGCAACGGTCGGTGGCGGAAATCCCCGCCGGGTTTGAGAAGGAAGCTGCTCCTATGTTGGCGAAAGAAAGCGGTTATCTTCAAGCAATTGATGACGAGCTGTTAATGAAGATCGCCACCTCAAAAGACCTCCTCCTGCGCCTGAAATATCGTCCTGGCAAGTTTATTGTGGAAGGAAGCGAACTGGTGATGATTTGGCCTGGAGAACGGGTGAATAAAAAACTCATCCACCACCTGAACCAAGCATTTATTTTTGGCGAGCAACGCACCGAACAACAGGATATAGAATTCCCCATTAATCAGTTAGTTGAAATTGCCGCTCGTGCTATTTCTCCTGGCATCAACGATCCGTTCACGGCGATCCAGTGTATTAACCAGATGACCGCTGCACTTTGCCGTCTGGCGGAGAGAGATTTTCCCTCGCCCTACCGCTACGACAACGACAACAACCTGCGAGCGATCGCTAATCCGGTGACGTTTGCAGAATTAGTTGACGCTGCCTTTAACCAGATTCGACAGTACAGCAAACCGGATATAGCAGTGAGAATTCGATTGCTGGAAGCGATCGCTCTCATCGCCACCCACACCCGCAACCAGAAAGACCGGGCGGCGCTGCTACGTCATGCCCAAATGATCGAGCGCAGTAGCTGTGAGGAAGTATCGGAGGAATTAGACCGAAAGGATATTGAGGAGCGATATTTGGCAGCGGTGAAAGCGCTAAAGGAGTTTTAAATGACGCTGCTCATATTTAGCTTGAAATTTAGCTTGAAAATAACTTAACTTTCCGATTGCGGCGCTTCCAGAACGCTGACATCAATTAAAGGGGTAACGTTAAACCCTTTGTCAAGTAATTGCCTTTGAATCGTCTGCGTCATGCGAGAGCGAATCTCTTCGGAAGACTCAGTAACACCCGCCTGACGCTGAACATAAACCGTACCCAACAACGTGTTCTGACCTTTGATATTCGAGGAGGTGAACCGAACATTGGCTTCCACCAGTTTCGCCAAACCGCTATCATTCACCACCTTCTGGATTTGGGCAACGGCACGCTGTTCGCGGCTGCTGCGCTGAAGTTCCGGGGAGCTGGAAAACTGCCAAGTCAGCAAGCCCAAGAGCGCTACAGCAGTCGCTGTAAAAGCAGATGGAAATATCCAGCGCTTGCCACGGTTATAGCGGGCACCTTGAGCAGATAGACCATAGGCGCGGAACATCAGGGAGGCGGAGAGATTAATCCCAACCAGTTGCAGCAACAGCACAAAGACGCCGTTTACTGCCATATCCCAGCGACCCATTGCGCTTGCCATCCCCACCATTCCGGCAGGCGGTGCCAGCGAAGCCGCAACCAGCATTCCGACCGCCGCCCCAGAGACGAGGCTACTTCTTTCCGATTGGACAAGATTCAGAGCGCCTGCCGCACCTGCGACCAGTGGCAGCAGCACGGCTACTGCCGAAACCGTACTGGTTGTGTTCATGGAGGATGTCACCACTTCCTGTCGCAGAATCAAGGTGAGTGCCCCAGTGACTAGGATTGTTACCGCCAGGGCTGAAAAGTATCGTAAAAGGCTCCGTCCGAGAAGTTCTCCATCGCCGCGTGCCGTAGCGATCGCTGTATTCATCGCTGGCCCTGCAAACGGTGCAATCAGCATGGCAGCGACGAGAAGATAGCTAGTATTGGTGAACAAGCCGATCCAGACCACCACACCCGCCGCCGCGGCATATCCCAGAAACCCTTTCCACGAGCCAACGCTTTGCAGCCCTGAGAGGAAAATTTCGATGGGACTGCGTGCCTGCACATCTGTTACCTGCTGCGCTGCTTTAAAAGGCGGTGGCTGCAAGGCGATGACTCCACGCGGAAGCAGCGTGACGTTCAATTTTGGCACCGATTGCAACTGTTCGAGGAGTTCCTCAACCTTTCCATTCGGCACGTGGACGATTACCACGTCTAACGATTCATCAGCTCCAGTCGCTTCAAACAGGGAAAGATTCGCTCCGTCACAAGTTTGGGCGATATCCAGAACTGTTTTCCCATACCCACGGGGAACCTGTACAAGTAGTTGGCGCATTGCGGCTGGCTATATTAAGTCTGCGTCCCTTGTACCATCTCGCACAGTATGGAAGTTCGCTCTCTAGCTAGAGGAATATTTCACTACTTTTCTACTAATCTCTGCTGGGGTTTTCTATGCACCTGGATATTTGCCCACAGTCTGACCGCTGTACCCTTGGCTCAGCTTTACGGCAAGCGCTTTCAAAACTGCTGTAGGAGTCATTAAAAATCTTATGAGCAATCTGAGTCCATCTGAAAAACGGGAACTCAAAAAAGAACAAGGTGAGTTTCTGCAACAGTTGGAAGACTGGCTAGAAACACCGATGCTATTGCTCGGCTTCGGGTGGCTGGCATTATTGGTCGTCGAACTAATTTGGGGCTTAAATCCCCTGCTGGAAATCATCAGCAACGTCATCTGGATCGTTTTTATCCTAGACTTCGCCTTACGATTGGTTCTGGCTCCTTACAAATTTATCTATCTCAAGCAAAACTGGCTTACAGCCCTCTCCTTGCTGTTGCCAGCGTTGCGCGTCTTCCGAATTACCCGCGTGTTTCGCTTACTGAGAGCCAGCCGGGGACTGCGACTGGTACGTGTCATCAGTTCTCTAAATCGGGGGATGCGATCGCTCCGAGCCAGCATGAGTCGTCGTGGTTTTGGCTACATCATCGCGCTGACGCTGGTGGTGACGCTGGTGGGAGCCGCAGGGATGTATGCTTTTGAAAGCAATACCCCTGATGGGCGCGGACTGAATGACTACGGTGCTGCACTGTGGTGGACAGCAATGATTATGACAACGATGGGATCGGAATACTGGCCTCAGACTCCAGAAGGTCGGGTACTCTGCTTGATCCTATCGTTGTATGCTTTTGCAGTGTTTGGCTATGTAACGGCAACCCTCGCCACCTTCTTTGTCGGACGCGATGCGGAAGACGAACAAGCAGAAGTAGCAGGTGCTAAATCTATCGCCGCGTTGCATGAAGAAATCGTTGCATTGCGGGCTGAGATTCAGGCGCTTTCCCGTCAGAAACCAGAAGCATGATATCAAATTGAATTAATTGCTTCGTTTATAGTTTGTTAGTAATGACTAATTGGGAAAAAGTTTTAAGTCTTGAATTAAAAAACTTTCTTCTAACTCAAAACTCAATACTGCAAACTCTCTTTACCCATGACCCATTTATGAGGAAAAAGCAATGCTGAGTAGCAATTGGCGAGGGTATAGAATCGCCGCTTGGGTTGGACAGTTTTTACTCGCGATCGCGATCGCCGTTGAATTGTATCACCGGAACTGGGTGGGTTCATTTACACTCGCCTGCTTCCTGGCTGCTTCGTTTCTGTTTGTGACCCTCGAAAATCAACTGCCAACGTTGTTTGATTTTCTGTTTGTTATCGCAGCCTTGATCAATGCGGGTGGCTGGGTTTGGGGTTTATTTTACCCACCGGGACCCTACGATGAAATTGCTCATGCCTTTACAACCTTTTCCATAACCCTGGCGCTGAGTTTTCTCGTGTATGAGTCAATGCTGACTCCGTTCCGCTACCACCGACTGCTGTATATCTTAACGATCTCTAGCTTCGGAATCGCCATCGGCGCTCTTTGGGAGATATTTGAATGGGTGGTGCAAGTGATCAATGACCTGGATGACACCATCGTGGATCTGATTATGGACACCATTGGAGCTTTAACGGCAGCACTGGTAAGCGTGTGGGCGCTACAAGAGCGAGTCCATCCAAAATCAACTGTCGAAGATCAATCAGTATCGCCAAAGCGCCGCCGTTAAAAATTTTTAATGAGTTGTAAGCCATGAGTCATTAGTCATCAGCAATAAACCAAAGACCCAGAGGTGGGGGAAATTCTTACTGATTATGCACCCACTTGAGCAGCCCTAGAGCAGTGACAACATTTACAAAGTGACCGGCAATCCCATTAAAATTCGCTAATACCACAAAAACATCAAGCGCCCGAATGATTTTGTAGGGGTCGGTGATTGCCACACCTGGAGGTTGGGATACAGATTTTGCTAGTAACACTCCCATACTCGCTCCACCACCCAACAGACATAACAAAATCCCCACCAAACCTGTAATTAAAGCTAGTCGCAGGACTTGAACGGTATCGGCTTTGGAGGGATGCACAGCCGAATTAGGATTTGCTAAACCTTTAGCGATGCGAGTGTAGCGGAAAGCTAAAAAGACACCGAATAACAGTGCGAAAAGTCCACAAATTGCCCAAAATATACCGACTCCTAGGGCAGGATTTGCTTCATTGGCAAAGTTACGACCAGAGATAGCAAATAATAAAGCGATGCCAGAAGCAACTGCCAATCCTAATTCGACCCAGAAGGCAATCCAGCCTACCAGACGAAAAATATTGGAGATTTTTTGTTTAGTTGGGGAAGGTGAGTGGGTGTCTGAGTGAGTTTGCATATCTGTCTCATGTTGCAAAAAGGAGCTGATACCCCACACCAGAACACTACCTCTACTGGCTCTGGTTATACGCCCACCTAGAGAGAGAACCGATACCTTGCCTAAAGATGAAAATTTATCAGTCAATCAACCTGTTTAAAACTTGAAGAATCAGAAAAATCGGCTAAGGGGAGGACGCCTTAGTGCCCAAATCCTATCAAGCTAAAGAGCAAGGGCACTGATTTCAGAGCCGCTATTGACGAGTGGCGTGTCTTTTTAGTCAAGATATTCATTCTAAAAAATATTCCCTCTTCTCAACTAAGATGCTGTTGGCAGTTGCAGAGTCTTCGGTATTCAATCCTGATGTACGCTTGCTGTCTGCAATCCTTGCAGTCACGTTGGCTCTGGTGCATCTCTACTCCGGTAAGCTGCGCTTTCTGGATGCCACCCCTCGCAGTATCTGGCTTTCTATCGGGAGTGGCGTATCTGTCGCCTACATTTTCGTCCATATCCTCCCGGAACTGAGTCAAGCACAGGAGACGGTTAAGGAGACGTTGGACGGGGGGTTTGCCTTTCTGGAACACCACGTTTACCTGGTGGCACTCATAGGCGTCAGCGTGTTTTATGGACTGGAGCGAGCTGCTACACTGTCGCGCCAGCGCAACCAAAAGGCGGGAAATGGAGATGTTACAGAAGCTGGGGTCTTCTGGCCGCACATCGCTTCATTCGCCGTTTACAATGCTTTGATCGGCTACCTGTTGTTCCACCCAGAGGAACCGGGTCTTAAAAGTCTTTTTCTGTTTTTCTTCGCAATGGCTTTGCATTTCGTGGTCAACGACAACGGCTTGCGCGAACACCATAAGGATGCCTATCACAAGAAGGGGCGCTGGATACTGGCGGCAGCGATTATCGTGGGATGGGTCATTGGGAGCGGAACCGAAATTCACGAGGCAGCGATCGCAGTCTTGTTTGCCTTCCTCGCCGGAGGAGTCGTCCTGAACGTGCTGAAGGAAGAACTCCCGGAAGATCGCGATAGCCGCTTTTGGGCTTTCGCTCTGGGTGCAGGTATCTATGCCGCGCTGCTGCTGGAACTGTGAAGCGGTGCCGATCTTTGTTTGCAACCAAAGCGTCTTTGCAAACAAAAAAATCGGGGCTGTTCTAGAAAATATCCTAGAACTGCCCCAATTTTTTGACGCTCAATGAGCAATTAGCGAATTATGCGATCGCTGCCATCTTCACATCGTTATTCGCCAGAACCTCTTGCAGTTCCTCAGCGTCTACCGTTTCCTTTTCAATGAGCATTTGAGCCAATTGATCCAGGATGTGGCGGTTATTCACCAACACTGCTTTGGCACGATGGTAAGCTTGATCCACCAAATTGTGGACTTCATCATCAATCGTCGCCGCAGTTGCTTCCGAGAAATCCCGCTCGGCGGCAATGTCGCGTCCCAAGAACATATTTCCTTGCTGACGACCTAAAGCAACTTGTCCCAAGCGATCGCTCATGCCAAACCGCATCACCATTTGACGCGCCACACGAGCCACCTGCTGCAAGTC
The DNA here is from genome assembly GCF_039961925.1 of Trichocoleus sp. DQ-U1. Lineage (NCBI taxonomy): Bacteria > Bacillati > Cyanobacteriota > Cyanophyceae > Leptolyngbyales > Trichocoleusaceae > Trichocoleus > Trichocoleus sp. DQ-U1. The sequence goes on from NZ_JAMPKB010000126.1 coordinate 7,039, forward strand.
ATTCGAGGCACCCGTTGTCACTTCTTCTTCACCGAAGATGATTTCTTCAGCAAGCCGACCGCCCAAGGCGACTGCCATCTGATTTTGCAGATAAGAGCGGCTGTACAAACCAGAATCCATCCGGTCTTCACTCGGTGTAAACCAAGTCAAACCACCCGCACGACCGCGAGGGATGATGCTGATCTTTTGCACCGGGTCATAATCTGGCATCAACGCACCGACGAGAGCGTGACCCGCTTCGTGATAAGCCACCAAAGTTTTGCGCTTCTCACTCATCACCCGGTCTTTCTTCTCTGGGCCAGCTAGCACCCGGTCGATGGCATCATTGATTTCATCCATCGAGATTTCAGTCAGGTTGCGACGAGCCGCCAGAATCGCTGCTTCGTTCAGCAAGTTGGAGAGGTCAGCACCCGTGAAACCAGGAGTACGACGAGCGATCTTCTCCAGATCCACATCCTTCGCCAGCGTTTTGCCACGGGCGTGAACGTTGAGAATCTCCAAGCGACCGGCATAATCGGGACGATCCACGACCACCTGACGGTCAAAGCGACCCGGACGTAGCAGTGCGGCATCGAGTACGTCTGGGCGGTTCGTAGCGGCGATGATAATAATCCCCGTGTTGCCCTCGAAACCGTCCATCTCGGTCAGCAGTTGATTGAGGGTTTGCTCCCGCTCATCGTTACCGCCGCCTAAACCTGCACCCCGCTGACGCCCCACGGCATCAATTTCATCGATAAATACGATACAGGGAGCATTTGCCTTGGCTTGTTCAAATAGGTCGCGCACGCGAGATGCACCGACACCGACGAACATTTCTACAAACTCAGAACCAGAGATAGAGAAGAAAGGCACGCCTGCTTCCCCAGCAACTGCACGAGCGAGCAGCGTTTTACCCGTTCCCGGAGGTCCAACTAGCAGCACGCCTTTGGGAATTTTTGCTCCAATGGCGGTGAAGCGGTCGGCGTTCTTGAGGAAGTCAACGACTTCATTCAGCTCTAGCTTGGCTTGGTCAATGCCAGCGACATCCCCAAAAGTTACTTGGGTTTGTGGCTCCATTTGGACTCTAGCTTTGGATTTGCCAAAGTTCATCGCTTGAGAGCCTGGGCCACTCTGAGCGCGTCGTAGCAAGAAGAATAATCCAACCAGAAGCAGAACGGGGAAGAAGAGACTGCTCAAGGCGCGGAACCAGAAGCTGTCATCGCTCTGGGGCAAAACTGAAATGTCTACACCCTTGGTGGACAGAATGCTAATCAGGTCTGGGTCATTAGGCAGGTTAACGACGATCTTGCTGCCGTCTTGTGCTGTAACAAGCGCCTTAGTGCGGTCGGCACTAAGACCAACTCTTTCAATCCGACCGTCTTGAACTTCCTGAATCAGCTTGCTGTATTTCCAGGTTTCCCGACTTTGGGGTTGTTTGTCTAAAAATGCTGTTCCTAAGGCGATTACAACTATTGCTAGCAGCGCATACAGCCCTGCATTTCTCCACCGTTTGTTCACCGAGTTTCCTCCTAAGCTCTAGGATATGGGGACGCTTTGAATTTTTATTTGTATTAACTTATGTTAACCCGTCTCAGAATTCCTTGACACGGTTGGTTCATAGAAACCTTCAACAACGTCATCTATCTTCATCGTAACCGTCGCCACAAAAACAACCATCCTAGCCGGAACAATCTACTCCCACACCCTAGAAATGGGGCTACACAACATAGTCCCCCACCCTAGAAGGGTGGGACTACACAGACAAAGCCTGCCTACGCAGGCTTTGTCTCCTAGCCTGTAAAGACAGGGTTCGTTTGTGGAGTCGCGACTTCAGTCGTCGAGCTTTTTACGCTCAGGGGGAAGCTTGATGGGTTTGGTAGCGCTGAAATAAGCTCTGCAATTGCTCTAGGCTGCTGTGTAACGGGTCAAAAGTCAAAGTACCTTCTTGGCAAAGAACGGTATGGATCGGAACGACTTGCACCACGCAATTACTATAAGCAAGAACTGACAATCCTTTCACAAAGTCAGCATCCCAAGGTACTTGCCCAGGGGTTAGATTCTGACTTGCCAGCCAGTTGATCAGTTGCGATCGCGCGATTCCCGGCAAAATTCCGGCATCTAGAGGCGGCGTCCACCACTTACCATCCCGCCATCCCCAAAGGTTGCCCGTACTGGTTTCTAACCAATTTCCCCTATCATCGACCAAAATTGCTTCTATCGCTCCCATCTGCTGAGCTTTTCCCAATGCCAGCCAAGCAGGCAGGTAGTTCCCCGTTTTATGTTCGGGAATTGAGCGGCAAAATAACGGCTCTGCCGCTAGCCAACTTTTAACACCATATTTTTGTCTTTCTGTCAAATCATCGGGAAAAAACCGCCCGCTAATCCACTCTCGCCCATCGGGAAATAGGGTAATTCTGAGAACGGGGAAGTGTGGGATTAACGCTTCTGCTTGTTGCCGTAATTGTTCCCAGTCTGGCTGCTGCCAGTCAAACGTTTGCACGCTGCAACAGAGGCGATCGCAATGTCCCTTCCAGTTAGTCAGCGGACTCTCCAACGACTGCTCGTAAACCCGCAGCGTTGTAAACACCTTCGCTCCATAAAGCAACCCCGGATCGTCAATCGCTAATTCCAGGGTTCCCGACTCAATCAGGTTGCCGTTATACCAGTACATCTCATCACCTTTGGGTGAATACAATATACTTCAAAATACTACAGAAAGGCGACAAACGCTACACAAACGTCCTTTTGTACGTGCAACGCGAGACTTTTGAAACCCGCTTCGGTCGGGTTTAGTCTGTATAGATGCGAATTCTCTTCGCCCTTTTTACAGGCTGTACAGTGACTTTTTATTTGACGTGGAGACAGATTAGTGTCGTTAAAGAGGCAAAGCTAAACCTGGCTTGCTTTTTCCGCTCAATCTAAATTGGCAATGCTGATGGTCAAATG
>NZ_JAMPKB010000127.1:0-9847 GCF_039961925.1 Trichocoleus sp. DQ-U1
AAAATGGTTGATACTTTGCTTGCTACTGCACTTGATTTAGTCAATCCAAAACACCTACGCAACTGGTTCACAAACTGCTGCTACTGTACTTCATGAACTTGCAATCTGCTGTAACTATGGTTGGGAAAGAATACGATCGTTTCTCGTATCTAAAGTGAAGTATTGCCTTTTAAAAAATTTATGGGTGTGCCTCTTTCAGTTTTTTTTGGGCGCACGGATTCCCATTGTCTAAGAATATGCTATTAAATAGCAATAGTCAAGTATCAATTATTACAAATAATTAAATGCGATCGCGCTGCACAGATAGCATAGACACAATCAATTCTGTCCCTAAAACCTGTTATTGAAGCAACAGAGGAGTATTTTGGAAAAAGAGCTGATTAACGATTGCAGCGATTAATAAAGATATGTCGAAAGCCCCTAGTCCCTTCCAACTCAGCGAGCGAGACCGTGCTAACCTTAGCCGCATGGTAGATTACAGTTCGGTGGAATCTCTACCGGCTATCTGGCCGCTGGCGCGATCGCACTTTGGTAATACCATTGCCCTCCGAGATCCCCACGCTCAACCAGAGGTAGTTGTAACTTACACCCAATTAGCTCAGCAAATTCAACAGTTTGCCGCTGGGTTGCAGGCATTAGGAGTACAACCAGAATCTCGCCTTGCCCTGATTGCCGATAATAGTCCGCGCTGGTTTATTGCTGACCAAGGGGCGATGACCGCTGGGGCAGTTGATATCGTCCGTAGCTCTCAGGCAGAGCGGGAAGAGTTACTATTTATACTGGCAGATAGCGGCAGCACTACTTTAGTGGTAGAAGACCTGAAGACGCTGAAAAAACTCAGGGAACGCCTCAACGACCTCCCGATTCAGCTAGTCGTCTTGCTCTCCGATGAAGAACCCCCCGAAGAATCCACCCTGAAAACGCTGAATTTCTCTGGAGTCATGGCAGCAGGGGCAAATCAATCCTTGCAGCCGGTGAAGCAAAGCCGAGAAATGCTAGCGACGCTTATTTATACTTCTGGTACGACAGGCAAGCCCAAAGGCGTGATGCTGACGCATGGCAACCTGCTCCATCAGATTACCAACTTGGGAACCATCGTTCAGCCGCAACCGGGCGAACCTGTCCTGACGATTCTCCCCACTTGGCACAGCTTCGGGCGCACTGGCGAATACTTTTTCCTCTCCCACGGTTGCACCCAGATTTACACGAGCATTCGCCACATCAAAAAAGACTTTAAAGAATTCCAACCCCATTATTTAATTGCTGTCCCTCGGCTGTGGGAGTCTATCTACGAAGGCGTCCAGAAGCAGTTCCGCGAACAGCCTGCAAACAAGCAGAAACTGGTTAAAAATCTGCTAAGCATTAGTCAGCGCTACATTGAAGCTCGCCGTACTTGGCACAACTTGCGCTTACAACCCCAACCTCCCTCCATGCAAGAACGGCTATTAGCTGGAAGCCAAATGCTTACCTTGGCTCCTGCCCATGCGCTTGCCGAGAAATTAGTGTATGGAAAAGTCCGAGAAGCCACCGGAGGCAAATTAAAGTACGTCATCAGTGGCGGCGGCTCCCTCGCCATGCACCTGGAAAACTTCTTTGAAATTATTGGACTTGAGGTGCTGGTGGGCTACGGTCTTACAGAAACATCCCCCGTCTTAACAGCTCGTCAGTCTTGGTGCAATTTGCGGGGTTCATCTGGGCGATTTCTGCCAGGGACGGAAATTAAAATTGTTGACCCCGAAACCCGCAAACCCCTTCCGGCTGGGAGTCGCGGTCTAGTTTTAGCACGAGGGCCACAAGTGATGCAGGGATATTATCAAAATCCCCAAGCGACTGCCAAGGCAATTGACTCTGAAGGTTGGTTTGATAGCGGCGACTTGGGTTGGCTAACAGAGGCGAATGACTTAGTGCTGACAGGTCGGGCGAAGGATACGATAGTTTTAACTAACGGCGAAAACATCGAACCCCAGCCGATTGAAGATGCCTGTCTGCGGAGTCCTTATATTGACCAAATTGTGCTGGTGGGTCAAGATGAGCGATCGCTTGGTGCTTTAATTGTGCCCAATCTGGAAGCTTTGCAAAAGTGGGCAGCAGATAACAATCTGCACTTGCGGCTTCCAGAGGAAACTTCCTCACCCAGCAATCTCCCTACTGCATCCACTCAAGAAATTGACCTGAATAGTAAGATTGTTCAGGAATTATTCAAGAAAGAATTAAATCGGGAGGTGCAAAATCGCCCTGGTTATCGCCCAGATGACCGGATAAGTCTCTTCAAGCTAATTCTGGAGCCGTTCTCCATTGAAAATGGCATGATGACCCAGACGTTGAAAATCCGCAGACCTGTCGTAATGGAACGCTACCGCGATATGATCGACGGGATGTTTGCCTGATTTGGTCGGAAAGTTGGAAAAAAGCCTGAAGGATGAAGTGTAGTGCGAACTACACACACCGCCTTCATCCTTTAGCTCTCACCCTGAGCGCCTTTCCTACAAACCTTTACTCTTTAATTTTTCCAAGCAAAACGGATATGGATGTTTCTCAATCACACCTGCTGCTGAAGCGACCCGTTACAATCAAGGCCGTTGTTACTCCTCGTTGGAAAGAGGAAGCACAGCAGCAACTCCAGGCGCAAATTAACCAGCTTGACTCTCAGTTGCAACAGCTTGAAATGCAAGGACAGCGGGCAATCTCAGAAATTCAAAAGCAGAATCTGCAACCCCCTGGCCCTCAAGTGATGCAACAAATTGACAATATCCAAATCCAGGTTAATCAAAAGAAAAGCGAACTGCTTGAGCAGAAAAATCAACTTCTGCAACAGTTGCAACAAGTGCAGCTGATAGAACTCAACGACGAAGTGAATCACGGTCAGATTGAAGGCTTCTTTAAAGTAGAGCCGGGAGATAATCTGATTCAAAAAATGCAGGTAGAAATTCTCCTGCGCGATGGAATTGTAGAAGAAATTCGCGGGGAAATTTAATGCGAATGGTTAATGGCGAATGGCGAATGGGTAATTCGGAGATTGCCATTCGCCATTCGTCGATATTGGGGCATCTACTGACAATTTTGAGTTGACCAATCTTGATGACCTCGCCCCACATGACACTTGACTTGGGAACCAGCCCATGCCAATTTCCATTCCTTGGGTGTTTGAGCTGATGGGGAGGTCGGCACTAATTCAACACGATGCCTGATAGCACCGACAGAATCATCTGCAACGCCGGTTTGGGTAATCGTTACAACCGCTAGATTTTGTTGCGGATACTCAAGCGTAACTTCCCGCGTCCCCCCCTCGGATTCAGTTTGACCGAAGTGAGCAATTGCGATCGCTTTGGGGTCAGTTCCCTTCAAAGAGTTAGCGGACTTAATCTCTTGTAGCGGTATCGGTTTATACTTTGTTCGCTCAGTTTCTGCTATAGGTGCATTTTGGCTTACCTGTTGGGAGGATTGCTCAACACTTGGACTGCTGGCAGGCGTGGGAGTTGATTGAGTGCTGTTGCTGATGCTGCAAGCACTCAAGCCCAGTGCCATACCGACTAACACCACGAGGGATTTAAACTTGCCAGACATCGTTATAATAGGGAGTTTGAATTAGTTTTCTCTATCCAATTCTATTCAGCAGCACCAACGTCCGGAGAATTCGGCGTTGGGCGGTCGTGAAGGATACAAACTCAATAGACTGTTATAGAGTCGGATAGTTGTAATGACCATCGGTCAAGATACAATTCAATCTGGCTTTAATCTTGTTTATATAGACTGTCGATTCGGAAGACACCCCATGATTCACGAAGTTTTCATGCCCGCCCTTAGTTCCACCATGACCGAAGGCAAAATTGTCTCCTGGGTTAAATCTCCCGGCGACAAAGTGGAAAAAGGCGAAACCGTGGTGGTTGTCGAGTCGGACAAAGCTGATATGGACGTGGAGTCCTTCTACGAAGGATATCTTGCCACCATTATCGTACCTGCCGGTGAAGCAGCTCCGGTCGGGGCGGCGATCGCGCTCGTCGCCGAAACCGAAGCCGAAATCGAAACAGCCAAGCAACAGGCTCCTGGTTCTGCCCCCGCAACGCCATCGGTAAACGAATCCGCCCCCGCTCCCGCCCAACCTACCGCAGCCCCAGCCACCGCAGCCCCAGTCCCTGTAGAAACGACACCAGCCGCCGCCCGTCGCAATGGACGCAGCATTGTCTCCCCCCGTGCCCGGAAGTTAGCCAAAGAGCTGGGCGTCGATTTGAGTACCTTGCAAGGCAGTGGCCCCCACGGTCGGATTGTCGCAGAAGATGTGGAAGCATTGGCGAATAAGGGTAAACAACCCGTCGGTACAACTGCTACACCGACAATGACGCCCGTGGCTCCCCCTCCAGTAGCACCCGTCGCACCCGCGTCACCTGCACCCGCCGTTAAACCCGCCGCCGCAGCTACCGTACCCGCCGTTGCCGTTCCCGGTAGCGTCGTCCCCCTCAACACGCTGCAAAACGCCGTGGTGCGGAATATGGTAGCCAGTCTGCAAGTGCCTACCTTCCGCGTCGGTTACACTATCACCACGGATAATCTAGATAAGCTCTACAAGCAGATTAAATCCAAGGGCGTCACCATGACCGGGCTACTTGCGAAAGCAGTAGCCGTAACCTTGCAAAAACATCCCTTGGTGAATGCCAGCTTCTCAGACCAGGGAATTCATTATCACAGTGCGATTAACGTTGCTGTAGCTGTGGCAATGGATGGCGGCGGCTTAATTACACCAGTTCTGCAAAATGCCGACCAGCAGGATATTTACTCGCTCTCGCGTACCTGGAAAGATTTAGTCGAACGCTCCAGAACCAAGCAACTGCAACCCGCAGAATACAGTTCTGGCACCTTTACCCTCTCGAATTTGGGGATGTATGGGGTAGACAAGTTTGATGCCATCTTGCCGCCAGGAACAGGTGCTATCTTGGCAATTGGCGCGTCGCGTCCTCAAGTCGTCGCCACGGAAGACGGGATGATGGGAGTGCGCCGACAGATGCAGGTAAATCTTACCGCTGACCACCGAATTATCTACGGTGCCGATGCCGCTGCTTTCCTGCAAGATTTGGCAAAATTGATTGAAACCAATGCCCAATCTTTAACTCTCTAATGTAACCCTCTAAAAAGGGTGGGCAGTGCCCACCCTTTTTACTTTTTGACTTTTAAAAATTAAATAATCCACACGTCACCCCAATAATTCATCGACTGCCACGCTGAAACCTTGTAGCACAACTTGAGTGCTAGCAACTTCGCCAGAAATAAACACAAATCGTAGATTTTTAGTAACTACAATAATCCAACGATTCTCAGGAAAAACTAGCCAAACTTCCTCCCCACCAGACTGTAAATATTCCTGTGATTTAGCAATTACATCTTTAGCAATATCCGTAGGCGAAACAATTTCAGCAATTAGCGGGAAACTCTGGGGTAAAACAGCAGGTTCGCCAAACTGGTTGATTAGTTCTGCTGTCAGATAAGCAGCATCCGGAGAACGTCCCTGTTTATTGGTACGACAGGGAGGTGAAATATACACGCTTCCCCCTTGAGTGCTAGAACGCCTGTAATTTTCCCAGTAAGCAGAGAGTCCAGCTTGAATTCGACCATGAGTTAATGTAATTCCGTTTTTCTCTACTAATTTCCCATCCACCCATTCTGTGTTATCAGGGGGATTTTGCATCCAATCTTCTAGTGAGTATTCCTTTGAGATAGTAGAAGTTACCATTGCTATCTACTCGCTTTTACAACACTTGCCTTTATTATTACTTAGCGATTTCTTTTCCCACTCTAGGCAGCAAAAAAATTGCGTAGGGCAAAGTTTGGAGCTTTCGCGATCGCATCCCCCACATTACAAACGCGATCGCTTAGCCTCGGACTTTGTCCTACGCTTCTGATGTCACAGAGCGATCGCCTAAGTTAGGCTGGTGTAGTCTCAACCCCCAGCTGTTGATTTTTCGCTGGAAACAAGAATGCAAACCTCCCCTCCTGCTTCATCTGCTTGGCAACGGCTGAAAAATCGTGAAATTAACTGTGAAGAAGCGCTAAAACTCCTGGTAGATGAGCAAGGAACGCTCCGTTTAGCTCTGCTGGATCGGGAAGTCAGTTACCGATTTTTTCGGGAATTTCCAGATAGAAAATTTTTGCCTCCGGTGGTTCCGCTGCTGCTTTGGCGAAACTGTTACTACCTAGGAAGTCCGATGGCTCTTTCTGTAGAGGCGATTAGAGAATTGAGCGATCGCACCTTTACCGAGATCAAAATTATCCCGATTGCAGACAAAAGCTATCGCACCTGGTATCACACCCAAAACCTCGACCCCAAACGCATTTCCTCAACTCCCTTAGTGAATCCTCTCACGGGCGAGCAAGAGCAAGAAAACATCAGCGAAACAACTGAGCTATACCTCTCCAAAGCAGTTGACCAGATTGGACGGCTCAAAACCCTGATTTCCGGGGCATTGCGGAACCGCGCCAGCGATATCCACATGGAACCCGCGCCAGAAGGCTTGAGAGTCCGCTATCGCATTGATGGCGTCTTGCGGGATATTACCACTCTGCCAATCGATGTCAGCCGCAAGGTCATCGTCGCCCTCAAAGTCATGTCTGAAATCGACATCGCCGAAAGCCGCCGCCCCCAAGATGGACGGATTGGAGAGAAATATGCTTCCGGCGAAGAATTAGAGCTGGGAATGGATATGCGCGTCAGTACTCTTCCCTGCGTGGGTGGGGAAAAAGCGGTGATTCGGTTACTACCCCGCAAAAACCCCTTTTCTAAAATCCAAAACTTGGGATTCACTCCCACAACTCTCGAAACCTACAAAAGCTGGTTGGAACAGCCCCAAGGGATGATAATCCTTACCGGCCCGACAGGGAGCGGTAAAACCAGTACGCTGTATACCAGTCTGCAATCCGTCGCCAGGGAACACGTCAATGTGGTGACGGTAGAAGACCCCGTAGAGTACATTTTGCCCCGCATCACCCAAACCCAGGTCAATGAAGCGGCGGGGATGACTTTTGCAGCAGGCTTGAGATCAATTTTGCGCCAAGACCCGGATATCATCATGGTGGGAGAAATCCGCGACCACGAAACCGCAGAAACCGCAGTTCGGGCGGCGCTAACGGGTCACTTAGTTTTTACTACGCTGCACACGAACGATGCTCCTGGTGCGATTCCCCGAATCAAAGATATTGGCCCAGATCCCGGCTTAATTAGTGATGCCCTCTTGGGAATTGTGGCTCAGCGCTTGGTGCGCCGAGTCTGTCCTCACTGTGCGGCACCCTATAAGCCAACGGAGAAGGATTTGCAGGTACTGAGTTTAGAACCAACTCAGGCAAATTCAACCACTTGGCGAAAGGGTAAGGGCTGCGCTAAGTGTTTCAATTCTGGTTATCTGGGTCGAGAGGCAATTGTTGAGTTGCTGGATATCGATGATACGGTGCGCGAAATTATCTACGATGGCACGATGACGCAGCTGAATCGCTACCTACGGGAAATCAAGTTTTTCTCTTTCGGGATGGCAGCCGCAGAAAAGGTGACAAATGGGATCACAACGGTTGAGGAAGTGTTGCGCGTGTTACCTCGCAGCGCCTTTTCCCGCCGCAAGTCTATGGGCGGAAGCCGTCCGGAGCAGTTTACGCCGTTGGGTGTGGGATAGCGATCGCGCTATTGCGGTAAGGCTACATAAGATTCGCTCTCGCGCTTCTCCACAGGTACTATTTTACTGACTTTATGCGGCGCTTTCCTTTCCTGGTAAGCTGCCCAGATAGTCTCGGCGTTTTACCCAAAGTTGGCGGAGGTCTTCCATCATCTCTTTGTAGTAGTCGGAGAATTTCTGGCTGTCTTCTTTAATCTGAAGTCCGAGTTGTTGCAGTGCGGTAGGGGTGTGGCACGTTTGAAATAAAAGCGCGATAGCATCCCACCAGAGTCGCAATTGACGATAACTCACAAATTGTCCGCCACGATCTGTGCGATGTACAAAAAGTACATTTTGCCAACACTCGAATCGCACAATGAAGGATTCTGGTATTTTCAGGTATTTCGCCAAGAGTGCAACAGTGAGTCGAAATGTCTTTGGCGGTTGAATCCGGCGAAACAACGTTGTCATAATCAATTCACTCCAGGTTTAACTATTGAGCCGCTGGTTTCTGGGGTTGTGTCGAAAATGATGGAGTAGGGAACGTTTGGGGTATTATTCGCTTTGAGGATTTGCAAATGCGCTTCGGCATCGCTGCGACGACGAAAACGGGCGATAATTAGAGATCGCATATTCGGAAGCGAACGGATGATGCACCAAGGATGGAGTTTGGCGTAATACGTCATAAGATTCTCCCAGTCATAGCTGTGAGTTACTTAGTTATGGGTTTTGAATGGATATTTACGAGGGTGTCGCTAACCACCCCAGCCAAAGATAGCGATCATGCGATCGCCCACCTCTGCTTGGTGGAGTGACAGTTATGTAAGAAACTAAAGTTAGGAAAGGCATTTAAGAGAGCAACTAAATAGCTGTAAAGCTGCTTCCTGGTTGCTTGTCCTTTTTTTGCGGGTTGTTTCCCTGAACAAATTTAGGGTATATGACAAGGCTAAAGCAATTTAGGCAAGCCGTAAAGCAGTTTAGCTGAATTAATTTAGGCAAAGATGGCGAAAGAGCCTTTGTCACCACTTTTTAAACTCAGAACATTCCAAAACATTACCCAGAGAGAGCTTGCTGATGCTTTAGGTGTCACAACAGACACAATTGCTAACTGGGAAAGAGGTAGATCGGTGCCAAAACTGACAATTCCACAGTTCAAAACGTTGCTCAAAGTGCTGCAAGTGACTGTGGATGAGTTACCCGACGACTTCGGTAAGCTGGAATCGGAGTGAGGCGCGATCGCCCACCTCTGCTTGGTCGAATGACAGTTATATAAGAAACTAAAGTTAGGGAAGGCATCTTTTGAACCTCTAAAAGCGACTGAGCCAGATGGTGGCTTTTCAGTCTCTTCGTTAGCTTCTGTATTTATCTTATATAAGCACTCTTAGAATTTATTTGTCAAGCATCGTTATATAAGAATTTTTATAGTACATGACCAAAGACCAACAACAGCAAGAATACGATCGGGAGTCTCCCCTGAAGCGGCGGAGAGAAGAATTAGGCTTAACTCAGAGAGACGTTGCATTAGCTTTGGGTAAGACTGTCCAGACAGTTAGTAATTGGGAGACAGGACTTTATGAACCAAAGCTTACTCCCCGCGATTTGAAAGCACTTTGTCGGCTGCTGAAATGGACTTTGGAAGAACTGCCCGATTACTTCGGTTCACCACAACTACAGTAGCGATCGCGTTTTTGGTGCGAAGGATGCGATCGTCTTTCACTAAATCTTCAACTATTCTGGCTACAAGCAATTATAGGCAAATTTGCTAAGACTTTTTTGAAACGCTTTTAGATTCTCAGCGGGCATAGAAAAACCACCAGCGATTTTGTGTCCGCCAAACTTACCGAGTAAATCTTGACAAGATTGTAACGCTTGAAATACATGAAATCCTGAAATTCCTAATCCATAACCGCGAATCCAGTTTTCATTTTCGTAGGTGCCAATGAATGTAGGAACACTATAGCGTTCGACTAACCTTCTTGCCACAATCCTAAACACACCGGGATGCCAATTATCTTTAACAATTACCAATACAAGCTCTTGCTCTAAATTAATCTGACTTTCCTTAACCCAAGCTACAGCTTCGCGTTCAATCTTGTCACAGAGTACCTCACACATCTGGTTAACTTTTTCACAATGGATTGCTTGTTCCAGAGCTATATCACTATCATCTGTTATTAGCAAATCAAGCACAATTTGAGGTTCGGAAATGCTTCCTACTG
>NZ_JAMPKB010000128.1:0-9640 GCF_039961925.1 Trichocoleus sp. DQ-U1
TCCTCTAGACGGCAAATACACCTATTTAATTACGGCTTGCCCCCATACCTAAAGCCCCTGATTTCCTTACAGTAGACACAGTGAAAGCAATCAGCAGATGTTAAGTGATTGAGCCAAAGGGGATGCCTCCTGAAGGTTAACCGTCCTTCCTCAGGTTCGGAAAACCCCACAACACCAGAGTGGCTAATCCCGCACACTATATAGATCGGTACGCACGCACCAATGGTTATTAAATCTGGAAAGAGCTGCTGATTTAACCCGGTTGGTTCAATTTGTAGTTCCGTATCCGCCCTCAAAAGTTTTTGTAGTTATTAGGAAGCCGAAATACCCCTATGGCAAAAGTAGTTGGAATTGACTTAGGTACGACAAACTCCTGCGTAGCAGTGATGGAAGGTGGTAAACCCACCGTGATCGCTAACGCAGAAGGTTTTCGGACAACCCCCTCTGTCGTAGCATTTGCCAAAAATGGCGATCGCTTAGTGGGTCAAATCGCCAAGCGTCAATCGGTGATGAACCCCGAAAACACCTTCTATTCGGTGAAGCGTTTTATCGGACGCAAGTTTGAAGAAATCACCCACGAAGCCACCGAAGTTTCTTACAAAGTGCTGCGCGATAGCAACGGCAACGTTAAGCTAGACTGCCCCGCTCAGAGCAAGCAGTTTGCACCAGAAGAAATTTCTGCCCAAGTGCTTCGCAAGCTGGTGGATGATGCCAGCAAGTACCTTGGAGAAACCGTTACCCAAGCTGTAATCACCGTTCCCGCTTACTTCAACGACTCCCAGCGCCAAGCTACCAAAGATGCTGGTAAGATTGCCGGGATTGATGTAATGCGGATTATCAACGAGCCAACCGCCGCTTCCTTGGCGTACGGACTCGAAAGAAAGGCCAACGAAACCATTCTGGTATTTGACCTGGGTGGCGGTACCTTCGACGTATCCATTTTGGAAATGGGCGATGGCGTGTTTGAAGTGTTAGCGACCTCTGGCGACACTCACCTGGGTGGTGACGACTTCGACAAGAAAATCGTTGATTACTTAGCCGAAGAATTCAGAAAATCTGAAGGCATTGACCTCCGCAAAGACCGTCAAGCCCTCCAGCGTCTCACCGAAGCCGCTGAAAAAGCCAAGATTGAGTTATCTAGCGTCACACAAGCGGAAATCAACCTGCCATTTATCACCGCTACCCAGGATGGTCCAAAGCACCTGGATATGACCCTGACTCGCGCTCAGTTTGAAGGACTCTGCGCTGACTTGATCGATCGCTGCCGCATTCCTGTAGAGAACGCCCTGCGCGACGCCAAGCAAGACAAGAGTGCAATTAATGAAGTCGTGCTGGTCGGTGGTTCTACCCGGATTCCTGCCGTACAAGAACTGGTGAAGCGGGTTTTGGGCAAAGAACCCAATCAAACCGTCAACCCGGATGAAGTGGTAGCTATCGGTGCCGCAATTCAAGCCGGTGTCCTCACAGGTGAAGCTGGAACTGAAGGACTATTGCTGCTCGACGTTACCCCCCTCTCTTTGGGTGTGGAAACCCTCGGTGGCGTGATGACCAAGATTATCCCCCGCAACACCACGATTCCTACCAAGAAGTCTGAGGTCTTCTCTACTGCTGTAGATAATCAGACCAACGTAGAAATCAAGATTCTGCAAGGCGAACGGGAGATGGCGGCGAACAACAAAGAGTTGGGGATCTTCCGTCTGGATGGGATTCCTCTGGCTCCTCGTGGAATGCCACAAATTGAAGTTACCTTCGACATTGACGCCAACGGTATCCTGAACGTCACAGCTAAGGATCGCGGTACTGGCAAAGAGCAATCGATCAGCATCACGGGTGCTTCCACCCTGCCCCAAAACGAAGTGGAGCGGATGGTCAAGGAAGCCGAACAAAATGCGAGCACTGACCGGGAGCGTCGTGAGAAGATTGACCGCAAGAATCAAGCTGACTCCCTCGTTTACCAAGCTGAGAAGCAAATGGCTGACTTGGGCGACAAGGTTCCCGCTGCTGACAAGAGCAAGGTCGATGGATTGGTCAAAGACCTGCGCGATGCGATCGCTAAGGAAGACGATGAGCGCATCAAGACGCTCACCACAGAGCTACAGCAGGCTCTCTACACCATCGGCACGAACATCTATCAACAAGCAGGCGGCGCAGGTGCCGCTCCTGGCGATGGCACCGGCACCCCTGGTGGTGGTGGTTCCAGTCAGTCCACTGGTACTGGGGATGATGTAATTGATGCTGATTTTACGGAAAGCAAGTAATTAGCTAAGTGCTAATCGCTAATTGCTAATTGCTAATAAGGGTTGATGAATTGCTTTTGGGCGCTCATCAGCCCTTTTTTAATGCAAAACTACGCACAATTACTTTCTTCCTTGCCCCAAAATGACCCGCTCCCTAGAAGCGTGTCTAGTCTAAGGTTCGGGTTTCCTTCCTCAACCTAGCTCCCTACTGCTTTGCGTACCTTTGCGCCAACCTCAGCGTACCTTTGCGTTAAAAACAGAAATTATTGATGCTACTCCACAGGGAAGGCACCAGGTTGTACTTGGACAGTTTCAGTCCGACCGCTACGGTTGACCTCTACTTCTAATCTGGAGCCGACGCTACTCGCTTCTACCCGTTCTTGCACTTGATCGGCACTTGCGACCGCTTGACCGCCAACTTTCTGGATCACATCTCCTGCACGCAAGCCAGCGCGTTCTGCGGGTGAGTTTTTGACCACCCGAACGATGACAACGCCTTTATCCTGCGTAACTTTGAAGCCCGCCTCATTGTCTTTGTTAATGTCGTCTTTTAGTTCCGGCGTCAGCGTTACCATTTGAATTCCCATGTAGGGATGCTCGACGCGACCTTTGCTAAATAGCTGATTGGCGACTCGTTCGGCGGTTTCAATCGGGATGGCAAAACCGAGTCCCTGAGCATTTGCCCGAATGGCTGTATTAATCCCAATCACTTCACCCCTGGCATTTAACAAGGGGCCACCAGAGTTACCAGGGTTGATAGCGGCATCGGTTTGGATAAATCTGACTCGCTTATCCGGGACACCTACCTGCGAACTGGAGCGACCCGTCGCGCTGACGATACCCACCGTCACCGTGTTATCTAGACCGAGGGGATTGCCAATTGCGATCGCCCACTGTCCCGGTATTAAGTTATTCGAGTCTCCCAAGCGTACCGTCGGCAACTTTGTCGCATCAATTTTGACAACTGCCACATCCGTAACCGGATCGGCTCCCACAACTTGACCCTCCATCGTCCGACCATCTTTGAGCGTCACCTTGACCTTATCTGACCCCGCGACAACGTGGGCATTTGTCATTAAGCGACCATCAGCACTGAGAATGAAGCCAGATCCGGTACCTCGTTCCACCCGTTCTTCCGGAACCGGCGTTTCATTCCCAAAAAATCGTCGGAAAAACGGGCTTCTGAAAGTATCTGGAATGTCCTGCGATACGGTACGAGCCGCATCAATTCGCACGACAGCAGGGCCAACTTTTTCGGCTGCTTCGGCAATAAAATTCAGGTTCTCTTGGGGAGCGCGATTCTGGGGCGGGGAGATTTGCTGTAGCGCGGCTGGAATCGCTGATGGGATTCTGCCTTCGACACTGGGGTTGTCTGCTGCGAAATGGCGACTGGCATATATTCCTGCACCACCGCCGATAGCCAGCAAAGCTAGATAAGTGGTCAGCTGTTTGACAAGTAAACTCATGGTCTTTGGGCTGAAGGACAGCAATACAGGTAATAATTCCACTCTAATCAAAAAATGCTGTGGATGAGCAGCATTTGGGTAGAGTTTTAACTGGGTTTCAAGATATTGGGGTGCCCAAGAGGAGGCACAAACAGCGCATCAGAGTGCATACGCGATCGCTTGGTTTGTCGCGTTGGCGTCACCACTACCCCAGGATACAGCCAACACTGGACACGCCCGATTCCCTGGGCTAAGACAGTGTAAACACTGTCCGTACATCTACTTACCTTGTCAGCCATGCAACTCCAGAAAATCAGCCTTACCGGGGTGCAAAACCTTGTACCCTTACTGATTACTTTTGTGGCAACTGTCTTAACCCCTTTCCCAGGGAAGACGGCTGAAATTTTCCCTGGCTCTCAGGTGTTGGCACAAACTCCAGAGGCTCCAGCGACCGTCAATCCAATCAATATCGAACAAATTCGACAAGTTGCTAAGGAACACAACGCTACACTCGTTGAATACTCAATTAATTACGAGACGTTCCCCGTTCAAGGAAAAGAACAAACCCAGGAATCAGAACTGCTGATTTGGGTGGTTCAACCCACAGGTGAAATCACCTTACGACGGGTTGACCTGAGACCGTTGTGGCAGAAGCAAAATACCTCTCTCTCAGAGTTGGTGAGTAGTAGTCGTGCGGCGATGGGGATTGGGAGTGCTGCAAATAAGAGTGGCATCTTCGTGACGACAAAACAGGACAATCGCCCAAGCAAGCAGTTACAGCAACTTCATCAGCTGCTCGTTGAGCCGATTGCCGAATTGTTGCCAAAAGCTCCGAACGCTCGTGTCGCCTTTATCCCGCAAAAATCTCTGTTTCTGCTTCCCTTCGCAGCGCTGCAAGATAAACAAGGCAAATACCTGATCGAGCGACACGCAATTTTCACTGCTCCCTCGATTCAGTCGCTGGATTTACTTTACAAGCATCGACAGCGAATCCAAGGGATTGCCAAGGATGTGCTGGTGGTGGGGAATCCGACGATGCCCCGCGTTCCTCCCAAGATAGGACAAAAGCCGGTGTTGTTACAGCAACTGCCCGGAGCGGAACAGGAAGCAAACGCGATCGCGAATCTCTTCAATACCCAAGCGCTTACCGGCGACGCAGCAACTGAGACCTCGATTGTGCAGCAAATGCCCCAAGCGCGAATTATTCATCTCGCAACGACTGGGTTAATCGATGAGGAGGAGGCATTGAGAAATGCGATCGCTCTCGCTCCCTCTAATACCGATGACGGGTTGCTCACAGCAGAAGAAATCCTGAATCTGAAGCTAAACGCTGAGTTAGTTGTCCTGAGTGCCTGCGATGCGGGTTTGGGTCGAATTACCGAGGATGGCGTGATTGGGCTAACGCGCTCTTTGATGGCAGCGGGAGTTCCCAGCGTCATTGCCCCCCCTGGGTCTATGCCGGATGAGCAGACTGCCTTCCTGATGACCGAGTTTTATAAAAATCTTCAATCGAATCCCGATAAAGCTGCTGCAATGCGAAGCGCCATGCTAGCGACGATGAAACAACATCCCAACCCAATAAACTGGGCGGCTTTCATCCTCATCGGCGAACCGTAGAGACAGCGCCTCTGTGCCTATCTTCATCCCAGCTATTTGACAACTCAGTTCATTTACCTAGCCAACTATGCATTCTCGTAGAATCAGTCTAATCGCCTTCATCGCCTTTGTTGCCTCCGTCTCGGCACCTTTAGCTGCCAATTTTCCAGCACCTTTAAGAGCGCCACGGGTGTTAGCTCAAACCCAAGCTGACCGGAAAGCGAAAGCCGACCGACTGCTAGATCAAGGGATTCACCAGTATCAGATCGGTCAATTTGAGGCAGCATTACAGTCTTGGCAACAGGCACTGATTATCTATCGAGAAATTAAAGACCGCGAGGGTGAGGGAGCAGCACTGGGAAATCTAGGAGTTGCTTACGATTCCCTGGGGGACTATGCCAAGGCCATTGAGTACCAACAGCAGCATTTGGCGATCGCGCGGGAGATTAAAGACCGCCAGGGTGAGGGGAAAGCTCTGGGAAATCTGGGAGTTGCTTACGATTCCCTGGGGGACTATGCCAAGGCGATTGAGTACCAACAGCAGCATTTGGCGATCGCGCGGGAGATTAAAGACCGCCAAAGTGAGGGAGCAGCTCTGGGAAATCTGGGAGTTGCTTACCTTAACCTGGGGGACTATGCCAAGGCGATTGAGTACCAACAACAGCATTTGGCGAGCGCACGGGAGATTAAAGACCGCCAAATTGAGGGGACAGCACTGGGAAATCTGGGAGTTGCTTACCGTTCCCTGGGGGACTATGCCAAGGCCATTGAGTACCAACAGCAGCATTTGGCGATCGCGCGGGAGATTAAAGACCGCCAGGGTGAGGGGAAAGCACTGGGAAATCTGGGACTTGCTTACCTTGACCTGAGGGACTATGCCAAGGCGATTGAGTACTCCCAGCAGGTGTTGGCGATCGCGCGGGAGATTAAAGACCGCCAGGGTGAGGGGAAAGCTCTGGGAAATCTGGGACTTGCTTACCTTGACCTGAGGGACTATGCCAAGGCGATTGAGTACTCCCAGCAGGTGTTGGCGATCGCACGGGAGATTAAAGACCGCCAAAGTGAGGGGACAGCTCTGGAAAATCTGGGAGTTGCTCTCTACAAATCTGGCAATCTTGCGGCAGCAGAGAAAACTCTAATCGATGGAATGGAGGTTAGGGAATCTCTCCGAGAAAGATTAGGCAGCGACGATGCCAATAAAGTTTCAATTTTCGAGCAGCAAGTTCGCACCTATCGCACTTTACAACAAGTCCTGATTGCTCAGAATAAGACCGATGCAGCACTGGAAATTGCCGAACGGGGTCGGGCACGGGCGTTTGTGGAGTTGCTGTCGAGGCGATTATCCCCGAACTCTGTAGAGACGTTACCTGCAAAGTATCTACAGCCGACAATTTCACAGATTCAACAAATTGCCAAAACTCAAAATGCCACCCTCGTTCAATATTCGATTATTTACAATGAGTTCAAAGTTCAAGGTAAACAACAAACCAAGGAATCAGAACTTTTTATTTGGATTATCAAACCCACAGGTGAAGTGACATTTGGTCGCAGCGACCTCAAACCCTTGTGGCAAAAAGAGAATTCTTCTCTACAAAACCTTGTTACCAACACCCGTCAATCAATGGGCGTAAGGGGACGTGGTGGCATTGAAGTAGCGCTAATAGAGGAAGAAAGGCCAACTAAAAGATTACAGCATCTGCATCAATTACTGATAGAACCGATTGCCAAAGAGCTGCCAACCGATCCGAATGCTCGTGTAATTTTTATCCCTCAAACAGAACTATTCCTAGTCCCCTTCCCAGCTCTCCAATATGCCAATGGCAAATACCTGATTGAAAAACATACGATTCTCACGGCTCCCTCAATTCAAGTGCTGGATTTAACTCATCAGCAAAAGCAACGTGTGAAGACGCAATCAATTCCATCTCAACAAGAGGCGTTGGTAGTGGGTAATCCGATAATGCCTGGAGTGGTGCTGAACCCTGGAGAACCAGCGCAGCAGTTACCTAATTTGCCGTGGGCGGAACAGGAAGCAAAGGATATTGCTAAACTACTCAAAACTCAAGCGATTACTGGTAGCCAAGCCACCAAAGTCGCGATCGCGCAAGCATTGCCTAAAGCGCGAATCATTCATCTAGCTACTCATGGCTTACTAGATGATTACCGGGGATTGGGAAGTGCGATCGCTCTCGCTCCATCTAACCAGAATGATGGGTTGCTCACTGCTGAAGAAATCCTCAATCTAAAATTGAATGCTGAATTAGTGGTTCTCAGTGCTTGCGACACCGGACGAGGACGCATTACGGGCGATGGTGTTATTGGTTTATCCCGTTCTTTAATTTCCGCTGGTGTGCCTAGCGTGGTGGTCTCTCTATGGCAAGTCCCGGATAATTCGACTGCTTTTTTGATGACGGAGTTTTATAAAAATCTTCAGCAAAAGGCTGATAAAGCTACGGCATTGCGAAATGCGATGCTGACAACCATGAAACAGCAACAATATTCAGATCCCGTGCAGTGGGCAGCATTTACTTTGATTGGCGAAGCTGAATAAGGCAATATTCATCTGAGCGCTTGACAAAGATTTGTTAGAGAATTTATTTCTAACTAATGACAAAACTTTTTCTACAACGATTAGGAAAAATAAGTGGAATCGAATCTAGTTAATTATTTTTTTGATGATTGGTCAGTAATGGATAATTGTTTTTTTATCCTTCCACCTATTCTTTATTAACCATTACCAACCTGACAAATAAAATAAGTTTCCACCCAAAGTTGACGCTAGAACTTAGGCATAGCGGTCAGTGCGATCTCGCTGACTCCCCAAGCTTCAAAAAACTGGCGATAGAGAACTTTACTGGCTGAGGTTAAGTCGCCATCCGGCTCGATGATTCCTCCTTGGAGGATTTTTCCCCCATCTGTGCGGAAATCCAACCTCAGATCGCCATTTTCATCTTGTTGAATGATAAAATTTCCGTTTGCCAAAACTTGACCAGCACGACTTAAAATAGCGCAGCGCATCGTTAACGACTTCCGATATAAATAGAACACAGTTAACCATGTCACTAATCTGTGCCGTCGTCAACATAGCTCGTTGAACACAGGATTTCAGTAATCTCAGCCTTTCATCCTGCACCACTTGAGGAAACATTGATGATGTCTCACATCAAGCGCCGTCAGTTTTTGCAATTTGCCGGATCGACGCTGGCAACTTTGGGTTTAAGCCATCTGGATGTGATGCGAAAGGGCGATCGCTATGGCAAAGTCCTCGCGCAAAGCACACCCCGCAAACTGGCGCTGCTGGTGGGAATTAACGCTTATCAAAATAGTAGCGATCGCTTAGCGGGTTGCATTACCGATGTGGAAATGCAGCAACATCTGCTGATTCACCGCTTTGGCTTCAACAAGAAGGATGTCCATATCCTGACAGATGCCCAAGCCACTCGTGAAGGTATCTTGGGTGCATTTGACGAATATCTGATTGGGCAAGCGAAGCCGGGAGATGTTGTGGTGTTTCACTTCTCCGGGCACGGTTCGCGGGTAGATGACAGCCCAGAATGCGATGAAGTGGTCTTAAAACTGAGCGAAAGTTGTTTAAACAGTACCATTGTCCCTGCCGATAACTCTCTACCTTTGGTTGCCCGTCGCCGTGGGGGTATTGCATCCGATATCACAGGACACACGCTGTTTTTGCTGGCGTCAGCGGTAAAAACAGAAAACCTGACAATGGTTCTAGATAGTTGTCATGCTGGGGGCGGGAAACGGGGGAATTTGAACGTCAGGGCGCTGGATGGTGGCGTGCAAGTTAAAGTCAGCCCAGTGGAGAAAGAATATCAGCGGCAATTGCTATCGCGGGTAAATTTATCCCCGGATGAGTATATTCAGGCACGCAGGGCAGGAGTTGCCAAAGGGATCGTCATTGCTGCCGCCGATCGCAAGCAACTGGCGGCGGATCAGCGCTTCAACGGCTTTGCGGCGGGGGCATTTACTTATGTGATGACCCAGTATCTTTGGCAGCAAACCGGGGATGAACCCGTGGCGAGTGCGATCGCAAATATTGCCCGTACTACTAACCAGATTTCTTCTACGGGTCAAATTCCAGAATATGAAGCTAAGCAAAAAAGCAATGAAGAGGAACCCGCTTACTTCCTAAACCAACAGACTCTCCCGGCGGAAGCGGTAATCACCAAAGTTGAGGGAGATGGGGTGCAGTTGTGGTTGGGAGGTGTCAATTCCCAAAGCATCCCTGCCTTCGATCGAGGTGCGATTTTGACAGTGATAGACGCTCAAGGCAAGGAGCAAGGATTGGTACAGTTGGAAGCGAACTCGCGCAAAGGATTAACGGCGCGGGGCAAACTCCTAAAT
>NZ_JAMPKB010000129.1:0-9574 GCF_039961925.1 Trichocoleus sp. DQ-U1
TTTTCAGGACGTTATCGCAATCGCAGGCAGAGATTTGGTTTGCGCTTAAACCTAATTGCTGGCTTGCTGAACTACGAACTGGCACATGCCTCCTGATTCATGCAGGAGGTCTATTATTTTCAAGCGCAAAAGTTTGTTGGAACGCCTCACGCTGACCAAATTCGCCAGGTAAAGACACCGAAGGATGCGGCGAGAATGGGACGAGAGCGATCGCGGCCCCTGCGTCCCGATTGGGAACAGGTAAAAGATGACATTATGCGAAAAGCCGTGCTACGCAAATTTGAAACTCATGCCGATATCCGCGAAGAATTACTTTCTACAGGCGATGAGTTAATTGTTGAAAATGCACCCGGTGATTATTATTGGGGCTGTGGTGCTGATGGCAGTGGCAAGAATATGTTGGGGCAAATTTTAGTAGAAGTGCGAGAGATAGTGCGCCTTAGCAACCAGCAATAACAGAAAGAATCGGCTCAAGCTAGAGCAGAGCAATTAGCAGAGAGATTGCGCTCAATGGGGATTAATCCAGATGAGGTGTGAGTAGGCGATCGCCTATGCCGTATGCACCCAAAAAGTTTGTGGCTCTGATGACCGCTCACTCTAACGACTAGATGTCTTTATAGGACATTATCTAGCTGTATTGAGAGCAGGAATCAGAGCCACAGTTTAGTTTTATCAGAAGTGCAAGCAGTCTAGGAAACTAGCACTTTATCCCTTAGCGGTTGCCACGCACGGGCACTCGGCTGAGGTAGTCAATGTCAAACGCAGAGACCCGTTGTGGGTAGTTGCGCTTGGTACTGAGCGACGCCGCAACCTCGCGGAACCGGCGGGGATCGCCTTCGGGAAGTTGCCGTTCTTGGTTCTTGCGGCTGTAGAACTTCTCCACAGTGAAGCGCCAATCGGTCTTGACTGTGCCAGCACTTTCGCGGAAGTCTTCGCCATAGCGAGGCGTCACCAGGTTAAAAGGACGCTGTTCCATCCGCTTGCGCTGGTAGGGTACGGTGAAGTCCCCAAAGTTGTCGGTATATTCTTCGCTGTTCACCAAGGCATCAACAAAACCGCTGAAGCCCAAAGTGGCAATTTTAATCGACCAAGCGATTTCTTCGGCTTTGTTGTAAGGCTCCCGACCTAAAAAACGCTTGAGACAAATGTTTACAAGGCGATAGTTGTTATTGACCGAGACAACCACACGGTAAAATGCCTCTGACTTCGCCAGACCAGCAATAAATTCCCTTACTGTAATCGTCGCATTTTTCAGCTGAGATTCTAGGGTAATCTGACGGTTGAATCTGAGGATTTCATGCTCGCTGAAGACTTGGCGATAAGCCGCCCAAATCAGCTGCTCCATTTCTATCGGTGAATTGGCATCTTCCACGCGATAGATGTATGGGGTATCTTCGTTAAGATCCGCTTTTCCAAAGCTCTTAACTCGTTGGTTTTGGGTGGTTGGTTTGTATTCAAGTAATGGCAGTGCCATTTAAAAATCTCCCTTATAAAGTGGTTGAGACTTCCTATTTTCCAGCATCGGGGTATCCTCTGGTCGATGGAATCCCCGTGCTACCGGAGAGGAAAACTTACTTGCGAGTTAATCGAGACTCGTGTCTCTTGCGCTGTATTATCCCGTGTCATGTCGGGAATTTTGATGTTAGCCGTGTTAACGGTAACAGTATTGGTGACAGCTTTCGGGTTGATTGCCCGTGCCATATCCAAGAAGTTTTGCACATTGCCCCATTTGTAGCGTGCACTTTCTTCCTTATCGCGCCAGTAATCGGCGTAGCTAGGCGTCACCAAGTTAAAGGGTCGATCTTTGTAGCGACGACGCTGATAAGGCACCGTACTGTCGCCAAAGTTAGACTGATACTCCTCACTATCGACTAGGGCATCAATGAAGCCGCTCAGTCCCTTAGTGGCAATCTTAATTGACCAGGCGATTTCTTCGTCTTTGTTGTAGGGTGCCCTGCCCAAGATCCGTTTGAGGCAAACTTCGACGACTCGATAGTTGGAGTTTTTCTCAACAACCAAGCGGTAAAATCCCTCAGTCTTCGCCAAACCTCGGATGAAGTCGCGCACAGTAATGGCGCGGTTCTTCACTTGAGATTCTAGGTCAACTTGACGAAAAGAATTGAGGATTTCGTGTTCGCTGAAAACCTGACGGTAGGCTGCCCAGATTAATTCTTCGAGATCGCTATTGTCAATGCAGTTTTCAAGGCGATAACTCCGGGGAGTATCTTCGTTTGGCACTTCGTAACCCGATACTCGCTGGTTCTGCGAACTGGGTTTGTATGAAAGCAAAGGGATGGACATAGGTAAATTGTTAGTTCCTATCTTGTTGGATTGCTAATTGCCATGAACCATGAACAATTAGCCATTAGCCTTTAGGCTTTGGGCGTTGGATAAAGGTAGCGGTAAGGAAGGGCTACGTCGGTGCGACCTACAGCAGGTTGCAAGTTGGCAGCTTTGCTCCTCGTGTCGGGAATCTCCATGTTTTTAATTTGAGAGAGTACCCGATCTCTGGTGCGCTGGTAGTTGACTTCGCTAGGGGCAATACTCCGAGCCATTTCCAAGAAGTTGTTTGGAATTGCTTGACGAACCGAGGTTTTACCCGCGGCGTTTTGACCCCCCACTTGGAAGTAACTCCGAGTATCTAGACCCATCATGCGACCGTGCCAGTAATCACTGTACCGGGGGTTGACCAAGTTAAAGGGTCGCTCGTTAAACCGGCGGCGCTGATAAGGTACAATCTCATCGCCGAAGTTCTGGCGGTATTCTTCGCTATCAACAACGGCATCGATAAAGCCATGCAATCCCTTGGAAGCAATTACAATTGACCAAGCAATTTGCTCGTCTTTGCCATAGGTAGCGCGTCCCAGAAACCGCTTGAAAGTGATGTCAACTAAGCGGTAGTTGGAGTTCGTGTCTGCCACCAACTGCCGATAAACATCGGACTTGCCCAATCCTCGAATAAACTCGCGCACGGATATGGCTCGATTCCGCAGTTGAGATTCTAGAAAAGGTTGGCGGTAGCTTTCTAAAATTAAATGTTCGCTGATGATTTGCCGGTAGGCAGCCCAGATCAAGTCATTAATTGCCGTGTCTGAGGTTGCATCTGTCAATCGATAAATCTGTGCGTCGTCCTCATCAGGTACTTCGTACCCTTCTACACGCTGATTCTGCGTGGTTGGTGTAATTTCAAGAAGTGGAATTGGCATATTTTTTGTTGTTAGTTGTTAGTTGTTACCTGTTAGTGATGAGTCCATGAATAAAAGACGAATGGGCCTTTGCTAAGGACTCATCACTAATGACTGGTGAGCCAGCTGAACTCTGGCACGAACTGCTGGGTCATTATCTAAAGCCATTTCCGCTAATCGCTTTTGGATGGACGGGCGGACTTCCAACTGAGTGGAGAGTGCTTGCAAGCCGACGACAGCGGCGTAGCGAATCGCCCAGTCCTGGTCTTGAGAAATGAGCAGCAGGGTTTCCAATGCCCTAGCGATCGCGCTTTGAATCTGTTGGGCATTCAACGTGTTCCACCGGAGGTTTCCCAGCCCTTTCGCAGCAGCGCGGCGAACGCTGGGCGCGAAGTCGGTGACTGCTGCCTCTACTAAGATGTCTAAAGCGCGGGGGTCGGCGATTCCGGCTAGGGCACGAATCGCATAAGCCCTGGCACCGTAGTCATAGGCGTCCAGTTTTTCCAGCAAGGGTTGTACAGCGATTTCCCCTAACTGAATCAGCCCTTCTACTGCTGCTACTGCCGCTCCTGGGTTGTTATAACCTAAGACGGCGATCAGGGTAGGAATCCCAACTTCTAGACGGGCGGCAGCTAAGGCTCGGACTGATGCCACCAAACGTCCGGGGGAATCTGCCTGTTCAATGGCACGAATCAGTTCTTGGGGCGAATCAGTCATTAGTCCATCATCGGCGCTCGGTGGTCAATGGCGAATTGCGAATTGTCAATTGCCATTTGTTAAGTAGCTGAGCATAAATAAACGAAGCAGTAGGGTGGGCACTGCCACCCGTGCCGTGCAATGGGTGGGCAGTGCCCACCCTACCTATAGGCTACGTGCTGTTTAAGTTATGTCTAGCTACTTACTGATTGCTAGTTGTTAATTGCCATTTGCTACTTGCGATTAGCCATTAGAAAACGACAATTGACTATAACAAAGCATCCATCAGGGTCATCACCCTGATGGCGTCAGCAGATAGCGAATTCGGTTCATCTGGGTGTAAAGACGCGATCGCTCGCGCCTGTACGTGTTCCAGCAGCCCTTTGAGGGCAATGAGTTTGAAGCTATTTTCGGTGGCAGCACTGGCGATCGCTTCCGCTGCTGGCAGATAACCAATCGCACCCAAGTCTGATAATACGATGCGGCGCAGTTGCAGATCGCTGCCTTCCAATGCTTGAACCAAGCGTTCCCCATAAACGGAATCTTCCGTTAACTGGTACATTGCCCGCGCTGCTGCATATTGCACCCGCGCGACAGGATGCTCCAGAAACGGTTGAATCTGAGCAGTTGCTTCCGCCGCTTGAAGTGCTCCTAAGGCTTCCAGCACTGCTTCATAGGGTTGTGTCAGATGGGGTCGCCCTGGTACTGGCAGAGCGGCTGCCACACCCCCTTCTAGCAGTTGCATCAGTTCCGGAATGCAGGTGCGATCGCCCAGCATTCCCAAAGACTGAGCTGCGGCTTCTCGAACATAGAAGTCGGAGCAGCGCAAACAACGAATCAGCCCTGGAACGGCTCGGCGATCGCTTAGTTTCCCTAGCGCTCGTGCGGCATTGCGACGGAGGGGGTATCCACCTAGCTCTGTCCGATCCGATTCATCCTCCAAAGCTGTAATCAGAGCTTCTACAGCAGCAGACTCGCGCACGCGGAATTTACCCAGCCACCAGGCAGCATAGTAGCGGAGACTTAAATCTTCATGGCGGAGATTGGCAATTGCCTGCTCCACCGTTAGCGGTTCGCTACCCGGTGAATTTCCGGACGGTGAGTCTGATTCAGAATATCGATCGGGATTAGGCGATCGCATCGTAGGAGTGCAATGACTTGGCTTTTACGAACATGGCTGAATGGGCTTTCTGGGTAAGCTGAATCGGCTTATCGCTTGCCTTCAGCGTCATGATTTTGATGGGCTGTTGTCGCTTGGCTTTTAGCTTCGCTGTCTCCATCCAGAGTTAAAGGCTGAATGTTAACGATTCTGCCACCCATGCGGTTAATCCGCTGCATTTCTTCATTCATGCGGCTGTAGGGCACTGTGATATAGAAACTGCCACTACGGCGAATGGGATAGCTGAGTTTGTCAGATTCGTAAGTCTGACGTAAACCTTCGACTTCGTAGCGAAATACCCGATTGGCAGCGTCACCCAAAGTACCGCTCCCAAGTGCAGTTTGTCCAAACATCGTTGAAATAGCTCCTGTAATTGGGTTGAAAACAGTTGAGGGGGTGATGACATGAAACTTGATAGTTGGTGTCATCACCATTGTCAAAAAAGACTCATTCAAAAAAGACTAAGTGCGATGACACTTAGAATCTGCTCACCTTAAGCGGGTGTAACGCTGACAATTTTGCCGCCCTGTTTCGTAATTTGCTGTAGTTTTTGGGACAGCTGCTCGTAGGGCACTAGGAAGGCGTTGCTACTGCGACGGACTTTCGGGTAGCCTGGGCTGAGAATTCCAGACACTTCAATGCGATAAACCCGTCCGCTTTGTTCCTTAGTACCGCCGAGGGCTTTTCTGGGGGCTGCATCTTGAGGAATCGCTGCCGATCTCCAGGACGAAGAACTGCCAGAGGGTTGGAAAATTGTAGAAGCCTCATTTCGGCTCAATTCGCCCATCAGTCGGGGAGTTTTTCCTCCAACTTGGGAGCGATCGCTATTCGCATAACCCCGATACAGGCGGAACATACGAGTAAAGCCGGTCGTTCTCACTCCCGGCTCTACCATAAATCCACGATAATAAGGGACAACGTTGTTTCCGAAGTTGGCTTCATACTCAACGCTGTCGATGTAGGAATCGATTTCTGCGTCGTACCCCTGTTCCTCATAGATATTGAGGTGGGAGTTTATCTCATCCTCTGCGTAAGGTGCCCGCCCTAGCAAATGCTTGTAGTTGAGTTCGATCAAGCGGGTATTGGAATTGCGAAAGAAAAACTTGTTTTTGTATAGATCTGACTTAGCGATCGCGCGGACAAAATCTCTTACCGTTATATTTCCTTGCCGAAGCTGCGATTCAGCATAGGTTAGGCGTTCCGACTTCATGATGTAATCGTTGCCTAGTACCTGACGGTAAACCGCGCGGATTACCGCTTGCAGATCGTCCTCTGTCCAGTCAGGCCGCAGTTCCACCCGTGTTTCATCAAATGCAGAAAGACCTAGGCGGCCTGCTGCTGCTAAATTCGACGCCACTAAACCGGCCATTCTTGCTCTCCCAACGCAACAACTTTTTAAGATTTTTATACTCAAATTGAGAAAAACAATGCCCGGAAAAATTAGCAACTGCTAGCAAGCACGCCAACACTCGCTGATTCTTCCGGGCACCGCACCTGAATACTAGCTCAGGGCGTTAATGGCGTAGTCGATGTAGGTGTTGGCTTCGTTAGCAGCTTGACCAGTCAGACCATGATTGGCCTTGATGTTCTTGAGGGCTTCTACGTACCAGCTGTTGGACAGCTCGAATGTGCGGTTGATTTCATCCAAACCGGCAATCAGGTACTCGTCCATTGGACCTGTACCACCAGCAACTAGACAGTAGGTAACCATCCGCAGATAGTGACCGATGTCACGGGCACACTTGGATTTACCACGAGAGTCAGAAGCATACTGAGGCCCCTGCATCTGGGTGGTGTATGGGAACTTTTGGTACACGGCTTGAGCAGCACCATCAATCAGTTGCTGAGCCTTTTGGGTCAATGCACGGGCAGCTTCCATGCTGGCAGCGGCACGCTCAAAGCGACCGTTAACAGCAGTCAGTTCGGTGTTGCCTAAGAAACGACCTTGGGTATCGGCTGCGCCGATGGCTTCAGTAATCGGGGTCTTCATTGTTGAGGTATCTCCCTAAAAGTGTTTGCAAAGTTTTCGACTAAACAACGCGAATGTTCGCGTCTATCCAACAGCAAGCTTGCTAGTTGTTCTTAAGCAACAGCAGATGAGGCACGATCGAAGTAGCTAGCTACTTCAGACATCAGTTGGCTACAGTCGCCCTTGGTGATGCCATTGGGGTCATTAGCGATTTTGACCGCAGCTTCTTTCATCTTTTGGACGCCAGCAGCAACAGAACCACCAGGAACGCCTAGAGCTTGGTAGGTTTCGCGTAGACCGTTCAAGCAGCGATCGTCCAACACGCTAGAATCACCAGCAATTGTGGCATAGGTAACGTAGCGCAGGATGATTTCCATGTCGCGGAGGCAAGCTGCCATACGACGGTTGGTGTATGCGTTTCCACCTGGTTGAATCAGTTGAGGCTGCTCTTCAAACAAAGCACGAGCGGCGTTGGCAACAATGCTGGAAGCATTGCTGGTGATGCGGTTAACGGTATCCAAACGCTTGCTGCCATCCTTGACAACATTGGTCAGGGCATCGAGCTGCTCGGTGCTCAAGAATTCACCGCGGGCATCAGCCTGAGAAACAACCTTGGCGAATGCATCTAACATGAACTCAATCTCCTACTACTGATTTGGATGAGTGTGGTTTTTTAAAACGTCGATATTTGTCAAGCAGAGCTACTTCAATCTATTGAATCAGCTCTTGGATTGGTCAAGCCCAGACATAAGTCCAACACGCTTTTTAAGTCGCTCTCCCATCCCTTCTGTTACTTTACCTGCAACAAACTGGTTTTCACAGAAATATGAGAAAAGTCCGTGCTTTTATGAGAGATTTGCAACCTTGATAAATCCGTGTCTTGTTTAACTTTTGTCTGTTATTGATCCCTCCGGTTATTTTTATACAACGCCTTCGCAGCTTTGTTTTTTAAGATTTATTAAGCAATCTCAAGAGCCATGAATAAAAGCTCAAAACCTTACTCTTCCAGGGGTCTTGGATTTTATTTCCCACATACTTCGTTACAATTCTCCAAGTATTTATACTCAAAAAAACCAAGGTTTTTGTCTTTATAGTTTCTTAATATTTGTTTAAAAAGTTTCTCGGCAAGGGTTAGGTGTTTTTTGGAGCTAAATGTAATTATGTAGTTTTATGTAAAAATATAAAGCCTTATCGGTCTATCGATTGTGGATTAGTGGCAGCAATTCGTCTTCGCAGCACATCGAGAAGCTTTACAAATGCTGAGGGTAGGGGTGCGATCGCTTCTATCAACTCCCCGGTTACTGGATGCTGCAACCGGAGCCGCCAAGCATGGAGCGCTTGACCGGGAAGATTGACGCCGACAGAGTGACCAGAACTGTAAACGGGATCTCCCACAATTGGATAACCGATGTAGGCACTGTGAACGCGAATTTGGTGGGTGCGACCTGTTTCGAGTTGGAAAAGCATCAACGTGTGGTTTCCCAGGCGTTCCTGCACCCGCCAGTGAGTCATCGCCGCTCGTCCCCCCTTCTCTACAGGTACGACAGCCATTTTTTTGCGATCGCCCGAATGACGACCGATAGGCTGGTCAATCGTGCCGCCCTCAGCGCGGGGAGAACCGTAGACGACGCCCAGATATTCCCGACGTGCGGTTTTAGCTTTTAGTTGAGCTTGCAGGTGTTGGTGGGCTTGGTCGGTTTTGGCAACAACCATTGCCCCTGTCGTATCCTTGTCAAGACGATGGACAATTCCCGGACGTTGCACCCCGCCAATTTCCGCGAGAGGACAGTGGGCTAAAAGAGCGTTGACGAGAGTGCCTGCTTCGTGTCCTGCGGCTGGATGAACGACTAAACCCGCCGGTTTGTTGATGATAATTAGGCAATCATCTTCATAAAGAACATCTAAAGGGATTTCTTCTGGTTGCAGGTCTAGCGATCGCACTTCTGGAATCGTTAAAGATAGGCGATCGCCCATTTGCATGGTTGCTTTCTTGGACGTGCAGACGGTGCCGTTCAGTAGCACGTTGCCGTCTTCAATTAGTCTCTGGATGCGCGAACGGGATAAATCTGGTAGTTGTTGGGAAAGATAGCGGTCAATGCGACTGCCTGTTTCTTGAACTTCGAGAGAGATTGAATGGGGGGAATTCACGAATTCACTGTTTAAGTTGGAAACGAACCGCAGAGGACGCAGAGGACGCGGAGGAAGAGAAACAGGAACAAAGGTTAGTGAGGGCGGCGCAATCGCATTTTGGTACGAGTGGGAAGACTTGTTTCTTAATAGTAGCAGTGTAATTACTGCATCCTAGCCGAAACAAATTTACTTTATTTTCCTAATTTCCACTCTTTTGCGCCTGGTAATTTACTCAATTCCTCACTAATAATGTCGCGCAATGCCTTGGCTGAATTGGAATAAGTGCTTATGTAAAATAAATTACACATAATAAAAAGTAGAATAAGCTAAAACAAAAGTCAAGAAAACAAGAGACTTATGAGATTTATTAGAGATTTAAGCCGAGAAACTCAAAGGATTCTCAAAAGAATTTATAAAGAAAGTAGACATCATCAA
>NZ_JAMPKB010000130.1:0-9466 GCF_039961925.1 Trichocoleus sp. DQ-U1
CGTATTTCATTAGCTTTACTTATGAATTACCAGGGGTGAGCGTAGAAGACAGGTGAGCGAGCGCATAATTTCAGACCTCATATTACCCCAGCGACGACTTTTGCAAGAGGTCTATTGTTGAAAGCTTGCCAGATATCAAGGTAAAGATTGTCTCATCCTCCCCGGATTTAATCGTCGAACCTGTCACCGCTTTTCCCCAACGGTGCGGTCAGTGGCAATTTGTTGAATCTTTTCCCGATCTCAAGGTGCAGATTGTCGAGAATTTTCCCGATATCCAGATTCAGTTTGTCAATAGCTTTCCTGGTGTTCGGTAAGAAACTAACACGGCGTGCGACTTTCTGTATTTCTGCCTCCCTTGCCAAGGGAGGTTAAGAAAAAGTTGCACACCGCGTAAACTAAGAATTAAAAATTGAGGCTTTTTAATCTTTAATTGTTCCCTAGCCTGGATATTGTGCTTGCCAGCGTCGCTGGGGACCCATGTCCAGATGCAGCATATAGGGCACATACATATAGGTCGCTAAACCGCCTTCCCACCAATCCAGCATCTTTGCGAGCTGTCGCCCGGTGTAGCCCTCCACCCTGAAATCAACAGCACCGCCCGTCATCGGTTGATTTTTGGACGCGCCATGAACCTTAGCTCCAAAGGGTTTGTGATGATACCAACTGGTGATCAGGAAAGGCTTACCAATCTGGTCTCTGGCAACTTGTAGCTGCTTGGCAAGAGCGATAATATTCTCCACGACTTCTAGATTTTCGGGGAGATGGCGATCGCCATTAGGAATCGCGTCTGCCCACGTCAAGTCACCACCCGCAATGATCGGATCGTTCAGATGAATTTCTGACGAAGACGAATAGGTTGCCAAAGCCAACGGTTGGCTACTTTTGAATGTCAGTTTCTCCATCACCTCCGGCGCAAGATCGGGGCTAGGGCCATTTAATAAAGCTTGGTGAAACTTCTCTAACTGCTCTGGGTGATTATCTTTGAACCATTGCTCAAGCTCATCAATCGCTTGATTTTGATGCTCTAAATTCTGATAAAACTTAAAGGCATTTGTTAGTTTGAACTCCATCTCGGTCTATCCCTCCAGCGGGCAATTCCCTAAATACCAGCCTACCGCGCAACCTGTACCACTATTCTTTCGTTTCTCGGCTGGAGGGACAAAACCCTGCTCTGGAAGATTAGAGAGACTTTCATGAAACTGGCATTTGCTCTTTCAAAACAGATGCCTCCCTCTTAAGGGGTAACTTTTCTCGCGGTTGCGGGGATGGATGAGCGCCAAAACTGGTTAAAACACTTTCCAACGTTGGCAAGCATTGAGTGACCTTTTTCGCCCGAATGATCCCGTCCCAAACTGGCTCCAACTTCTTCCACGCCCCAGCATAGACCAAATGCCGCATCCGGTCAGACCAACGATCCTTAGCCCAAGCACCTTGGAAAATATTACTCCAACGGTAAAAATCTTTATAAGCTTGCCAGTAGCCTGCCTCTAGCACCTCCGGCGTCATCTTAGTTGGCTTGTAGACAACATGACGAGTATCGTATAAATCCCAGTTGGAATGAGTAATTCGTCCCTGCGCTGCCATGCGTTTGTACAAAGCAGTATCGGGATAAGGCGTCAAAATGTGAAACGTGGCAGTTTCTAGCCCTTGCTGCACCGCCCATTCAACGGTGCGCTCAAACACGGTTTCATCATCGTCATCCATGCCAAAAACGAAGCTAGCATTCACCATCACGCCCAAATCCCGCAAACGGCGAATCGCAGCGCTGTAATCTCGATTGAGATTTTGATATTTATGCTGTTCTTTGAGATTCGTCGGGTTAAGGGTTTCAAAGCCAACAAACAAGCTGCGTAAGCCACATTCGACTGCTTTTTCCAACAATCCCGGCTGCAAGATAGATTGTACCGTTGCGGCTGCTTGCCACACGCGCCCCATCCCCTTCATCCCCTCAAACAACGCGGCGGCGAATTCAGCGTTGCCAAACAGATGATCGTCGAGAAAATAAAGATGATGTCCTGGCAGCCGCTCAATCTCAGCCAGTGCATCGTCTACAGGTTGCGTGTAGAAAGATTTGCCGCCTTTAAAGAAAGCTTCTTTGTAGCAAAAATCGCAGGTGTGAGGGCAACCCCGCGAAACGACAATGGAGTTCGGAATTAAGTACAGATGGCGCTTAATTAAGTCGCGGCGAATGGGAGGAACGCCGAGGAGCGATCGCAGTTTCGACTGATACACTTTACCAGGATGTCCCGCCCGGAAATCCTGGAGAAATTCAGGCCACGTATCTTCACCAGGACCCAGGAAAATTGTATCCGCATGGGCAGCAGCTTCTTCTGGAAGTGAGGTAACGTGCAATCCACCCAGACAGATGTATGCACCTTTTTTACGGTAGTGGTCGGCTAATTCGTAAGCTCGGTAAGCTGAGGTGATATAAACCTGAATCACTACCAAATCTGGCTCATCATCTAAATCCAGTCGCTCAACGTGTTCGTCTTGCAGGATAATTTCATCATCTTCGCTGAAAAAACTGGCAATCGTCGCTAATCCCAGTGGCGGAAACAGCGAATATTTAATCGGTCGCCAGTGGGGGCTGAGGGCTTCAGTCAAAGCCGGTAAAATCATTTTGACCTTCATTCAGAAAGCTCCTGCGACGATTGGTAGGTTTCTGGGCACCGATTCTAACCGGCAATCTGCTTAACAGTCGCTTACGATGACGATAGTCAGGTTAATTCTTCATATCTATGACAATTGCTCAACTATTCAACGGCGCGAATCTGTTTGTTCTGCCTTTCTGGGCGCTAATGATTTTCCTACCCAACTGGGGCGTGACGAAGCGGGTGATGGAATCTTATCTCCCCTTTGTAGCTTTAGCAGCTTTATATGTGTATTGGTTTTTTACATCCATTACACCGGAATCTGCTCAAGCAATGTCCAATCCTCAGCTAGCTGATATTGCTCAATTCTTTGCAGACGAGAAAGCTGCTGCGATTGGGTGGGTTCATTTTCTGGTAATGGATTTATTCGTTGGTCGCTATATCTACTGGGAAGGACAGCGTACTGGTGTCTGGACAATCCACTCGCTGGTGTTGTGCTTATTTGCAGGGCCAATGGGACTGTTGTCTCATATTTTGACAAAATGGGTGACAAATAAATTTTTCTTTCCAACTGGAACCGATTCCGTAGCTGCCTCGACTCCAACTTCACAGGCGTAAGAGAATTTTGGATTTTGGATTACAATCGAGCGGTGTAAAAAGGTTAGTTTTAACATTTTCACGAGTCGTAAATTGTCAATCTAAAATTCGCAATCAATTCATTATCAAATAGAGAGAATAGATGTATGCGTACCCTAGCGGTTGACATTGGCGGCAGTGGCATCAAGGTGATAGTCTTAGACGAAGCTGGAGAGCCACAGACCGAACGTAGTCGAGTAGAGACTCCAGCTCCAGCCAAACCGGAGCCTGTGATTGATGCGATCGCAAGTCTTGCTGCCGCAGCAGGTGAATTTGACCGCGTATCTGTTGGTTTTCCAGGTGTTGTGCGCGACGGGGTGACGAAAACGGCGGTTAATCTAACTCCAGAGTGGATTGGATTCGATCTGGCAACCGTGCTGAGCGATCGCTTGGGCAAGCCGGTACGGGTGGCAAATGATGCCGATATTCAGGGAATGGGGGCAATTTCCGGAAAGGGCGTTGAGTTGGTTATTACCCTGGGCACCGGCTTTGGGTCCGCCTTGTTTGTAGACGGGACACTGGTACCCAATCTGGAACTGGGTCATCATCCGTTTCGCAAAGGGGAAACCTATGAAGAGCAGATGGGGCGTGCTGCTTTGGATAAAGTCGGTAAGGAAAAATGGAATAATCGTCTAGAAAAAGCGATCGCATCTCTTCAACATTTGTTTAATTACGATTCCCTTTATATCGGCGGCGGCGAAGCGAAAAAAATCGCGTTTGAGTTACCGTCAAACACGAAAATCGTGCCCAATGTGACAGGTTTATTGGGTGGAATTGCTTTATGGCGGGATTAGAATGAATTAAAAATGTAAAATTAAAAAAGAGTCTTTTTGCATTTAATTTTACATTTTTAGTTTTTAATTGGAGATCGCTATGGTACAAGCTCCTGCACCCATTTCTGAGGTTAAAACCCCAGGCTATACGACTGAATTGAGCGAACTCGCGATCGACCTGATTCGGAAAGC
Source organism: Trichocoleus sp. DQ-U1 (assembly GCF_039961925.1). Taxonomy (NCBI): domain Bacteria; kingdom Bacillati; phylum Cyanobacteriota; class Cyanophyceae; order Leptolyngbyales; family Trichocoleusaceae; genus Trichocoleus; species Trichocoleus sp. DQ-U1. Next base: position 4,193 of record NZ_JAMPKB010000130.1, read on the forward strand.
TGGGTGCGAGTACGGAGATGTCCGCTTTTGCTCCTACCGAACGCAGAATCTTTATGCACGCGATCGCTCTTTGAGCAATTTGTCAGACAATGTCAATTCTGGTTTTGGGGTGCGGGTGCTGCTAGATGGCGCTTGGGGTTTCGCTGCCAGCCATAACAAAACTCCGGCAGAAGTTGCCAGAATTGTTGCTTTAGCGGTAGACATCGCCAAAGCCAGTCGCCTTTCCCAACTCACGCGGGTGCAGTTAGTTCCCGTTGAAGCGCACCGGGATACTTACATCACTCCGATCCAGATTGACCCTTTTACGGTGCCAATTGCTGAAAAGGCAGAACTGCTGCTGAATGTGAACGAGCAGTTGTTGAATTATGGCGATCGCGGCATCAAAAAAGCCTATTCTTACCTCAGCTTCAGCCGCGAAGACAAAACCTTCGCTTCCACAGAAGGTTCTCTGATCCAGCAGACAATTTATCGCAGCTATCCGGGATTTGGCTGTACAGCGATCGCCAATGGCGATGCTCAAAGCCGCAGTTACGAACGCCCACCCTTGAACATCGGGTATGAGCATATCGATCGATCGGATATCCTTAGCCAAGTCGATCGGGTTGCGGAAGAAGCGATTGAGAAAGTTCACGCGCCTGTTGGTCCTTCGGGGATTCGTTCGACTTTAATTCTCAAGCCGACTAACTTATTTTTGACCATTCACGAATCAGTCGGACATCCCACAGAACTCGATCGCGTGTACGGCTACGAATCCAACTTTGCAGGCACTAGCTTTGCCACAACTGATAAATTAGGCAAACTGCAATATGCCGCACCTTGGGTGAATTTTAAATGCGATCGCACTCAGCCGGGAGGACGCAGTACCGCAGGCTACGACGATGAAGGAGTTGCCTCACAAGATTGGTACGTTGTTAAGGATGGTACTTTAGTAGACTATCTAACAGACCGCGAAACTGCCCATCGACTCGGACGCCCCAGCAGTAACGGTTGCGCCTATGCTGATAGTTGGTCAAGCGTGCCGATGGTTCGCATTCCTAATTTAGGGCTAGAACCAGGACCAGAGGGAGGCAGCCACACCGCTACTTTAGCCGAGATGATTGCTAACACCGAAGACGGTATTTTAATCGACGGAATTGGTAGTTTCTCCATCGATCAACAGCGCCGCAATTTCCAATTTGGCGGCGATGCTTTCTGGAAAGTCGAGAAAGGGAAAGTGGTAGGGATGCTCAAAAATGTTACCTACCATTCAATGACAACTGACTTCTGGAATAGCGTGGATGCAGTTGGTCCCGCCTCAGAATGGATGCAGTGCGGTGCTAACAATTGCGGTAAAGGCGAACCGATCCAAATTGCCCAAATGACTCACGCCTGCGTACCCGTGCGAGTGCGCGATATTCAGATTGGCAGTTCCTCGTAATTTGAAATGGAGAAGCGATCGCATCCCTATCATCTTCAATTTCTAAGGCGATCGCTATCTTCCTACAGAAAAAGTAGATTATTTTTTCTAATTTTAGATAATTTAACAGCAAAATTCCCGAAAACTTTGCCAATAATTTAAGGATTTTACTCTGAATGAATCGGTGCTAGCGATATTTCAGAACGAGCTATATTATTAATTTCTGGAATAGCAGAGAAAACTGCCGACATAAATTTTTGAAATAAACGCTTAAATTCCTCTGGTGCGATCGCATCCAGCATCCAATGATGAACTGCCACTAGCAGATCGCTATCGCCGACAACTGCGATCGCAAAACTCAGACTAGAAACCTGTTCGGCATAAAATTGCCTGTGCAATAAAGCGTCTAAAAATTCTCGGCTTAGTTGACCGTGAACCGCTGCTAAAGGTGATAACAAAGTAAAAAACTCACCCGTTTTTGCCATTCTTATTTCTACCTGCAACTGTCCTCCCGACAACTTAACGATTGAAGGAGGAAAGGGGAGCGAAATAGTGCAGCCACCCGATTCATCTAAAACTAATTTAGGTGAAGTATCTGGCTTGCTTATTGCTGCTAAACCAGCATTTACATTGTCTCTCAGCAAAATTTTCCCCTTTATGAAATATGGTCTCTTCTACTATTAAACAGCAGAAAAATCAAATTCAAACGATTAAGTAGAAACGCGATCGCTAATCGAACGAACCTACCTACCCCTACGCCTTCTAGAGTTATTACCCATTTGCTCTAATTCTGCTAACCTTTCGGGATCAATATTAGATAAAGCTTGATTAGCTTGCTTGTCTTGGATATCTTCCCGTCCGCTTAAGTCTTCAGCAATTTTATCGCTAACAGCGGGAACATAATTCCCGACAAAACCATGTCCCTTAGTTTTACCCACGCTATGAACTGTTGATTTAGCGTGTCCTCCCGTACCAAGAGCAGAGTCTATCCTGCTACCAATGTGGCTATAAGTCCCGACGGCAAAACTAACTGGGTCAAATCCACCCACATATAGGTCGGTTTTTAATATTGAAGACGGATGCTGTACAGCATTTCCGGCAAAAATTAATTGGATATAAGTATTCAGATCCTCCTTAGCGCGATCGCTAGCCATCCTCTTAGCTGCTTCCTCTCGCGCCGCCGCCGCTAATATTTCTGGGTCTATACCTAGTCCCATATCATTTTCTTGATAGAACAGAGCAAAATCTTGATAGATTTTGAGAACTGCGGGGTCTTGTCTTGCTAATAATAGATATTCTTGTTTCAAAACTTCGTGTACATTTCTAACTGCATTGTCAGTTTTAATCGTTCCTCGGCTGTGAGCAGAAACAGTAACCCGTGTTTTGCGGCGCACCGCATCTAGCATGATTTCTTCCTGCTTCTCTGTTGCTTCGTCGTCAACTTGGACTTTTCCTTTGAGGCAGTCAATCAGATCGGCTACCACACCACCCCGTTGAGCGCTATAGGTGTAAAGAACATCTATGGCATTCTGTCCTAATGCGGCATCGTCTTGAGCATCTAGCGCTTCGTTGACTGATTCTTGCAATGCTGCGGCGCTTAAAAGTCCCGATTTTGGCGCTACTTGCATACCATTGATATGAGTTACAGAGGGGTACCAATCTCCTAGAGAGACGGGTTGTGGATAGGGTGCTACGCGAGGTGCTTTGCCGTTAAAACCAGTCACCAAACCCATTGCGAAATAAACGACTTTCCCATTTCCTAATTGCGTGCGCTTAACCTCCTCAATTATCCGATTTGGCGATCGCCCTGACACTCGATATTGCTTGCTGTCAAAATCACTAAAATTGCTGCCTTTGCCAACACTTTGTTTCTCAGCAGAAAAAGCTCCACTTCGGCTTCTTCCTTCCGCTGGAGCCTGCTGGTCATTATCTTGAAGTTTCAGGCTAATTTCTGTCTGCTGTTCTATAACTTGGTCGCGCAAGCTAATAACGCCCGATCTTCTAGGATGCAGATCTGAGAATTTATCTAGACAGCGATCGATTGCCTCTAATAACTCACCCAGCAGAATGCTATCTGTACCTGCCTGTTGTACTTTCTTCAGTGCTTCATCAACTTTTTTTAGTTCGGATGGACGACGGGAGAAGGAAACCGAAGTTGCTGCTTGAAACGCTTTCACTCCCATAATTTCTTTTGCTTGAATGAGTGGCAGTTCCCCAGTCTGCGTATCATTCAATCTCATGATTTGAGAGCCAGGGGACAATTCAGATGATTTCTGTATTTGCCGCTGTACCTGACCCCCATTCTGCTGCACCACATGAGTTAACTCGTGCGCCAACAATTCTTGTCCCCCGCGGCTCCCTGGATTGTATTCCCCCTGCCGAAAAAAGATATCTTGACCCGTAGTGAAAGCTTTAGCTTGAATTGATTGATTTAGCTGGTGAGATTGGGCATCAGTATGGATTTTGACACTGCTGAAGTCTGCGCCAAATGCCTTTTCCATTGGTTCTCGGATGCTTTCCGAGAGGGATTGTCCGCTACCTTTGGCTTGTTGGATGGATGTTTCCAGATCCGCTGTTGCAGCCATTCCATCCGCTCCAGACTGACGCTGCACTATTGGCTTCATCTGGAGTTCGTCTTCTTCATCGAGTTGGGGCGTATCTTGCCGCTGGATGCTGCCTTCTGGTTTCTGCTGGAGTTTTTCCTCCTCATCCAGTTGGGGCATTTCGTCTCGCTGGACAGTTTCACCCGAAGCTGACTGTTTAGGCGCAGGTGCGTTATTAATCTGACTCACGACTTGAGCCGCTACTCGATCTGCCTCTTGTTCGTACCGATCCCCTGGTTCTCCAATCGTCAGTTTTGCCTGAATTGGTTGGGGTGTCGATATTTGGCGGGGAGCAAATAGGTTGGGGATTTCCAATAAGTTAATGCCTTGGCGTTGCGTACTTTCTCTTTTCTGCTGCCAAAAGGCATCCATCTTTGCCTGTAATACCGTTAGTCGTTCCTGTCCCTCTGGCGTTATGCTGCCTAGTTTCGCCTGTATTTCTAGCCCGGTCGCCTCAAACTTATGCTGGTCAAATGCTTGATTTTCTATTTCCTGCTGGGTAGGAGGCAGCTGCGAATCAGGTTTTGGTTGGATTGCAAAAGGGCGCGACTGAATGCTGTGGCTGTTTTTCTGGCTAGAAGCGGGATTCCAGGAGGAAATTTTTCGCATTCTCTCGTAGGTCATATTTCGCCTCTATGCCAGGGTTGCAAAATAATATTGTTTCTTGTCAATATTATCTTTAGTCCCTTGTTTTAGCATAAATGTAATGTTTTGTAACTAGAATAGAGCAAGCTGGGATAACCTATTGAGATGTAAACATAGAGAACTCACGTACATCAGAACTACTGACTGTTGCAGCGTTGCTGAATTTACGAATAATCTGCCACTCTGGAATAGAGCTTTTAATTATTTTGTTAATTGGCATTTGAAAAGCCTCGCACCCGAAATCTAAACGCGATCGCATCGCTTCATCCCAGACTCAACCATCCACAAATCTCAGAATTATCGTGACTCTAGCAACAGCACCCAGTTTAATCAGTAAAGATCGGGCGATATCTCTATTAGAAGAAGTTATTAAACAGTCGGAAGCAGAGGAGGTATTTGTCAGCCTCAGCACTGGTGAAGAATCCCTCAGCCGCTTCTCGGAAAATCAAATTAGCCAAAATATTAGTAGCACTCAGTTTAAGCTCACCATCACCAGTTACTTCGGACGCAAGAGTGCCTCTAGTTCTACGACAGATTTAGATTCAGATGCGATCGCATCTGCCATCAAACGCTCGGAAGAACTTGCCCGTTTCGCCCCAGAAGATCCGGAGTGGGTGCCACTGCTAGAAC
>NZ_JAMPKB010000131.1:0-9240 GCF_039961925.1 Trichocoleus sp. DQ-U1
ATCGCTCTCAAAATCCAAAACGTTTATGCTTGATGCTGTGCTAGGCAAGTCGCTAGCTCGATTTCATCCGAAAAGTCTAATAAAGTTTCGCTTAATTCATCGAGAGCAGTTGCGGATAAGCTGTTGATTATTGATTGTAAATCGGGGGCGATCGCTCCTGATTTTTGAGACTAGCAGCCAGCTTTTAGGGCTGGCTGCTAAATGGTTAATGACTAACTGCTGAATTACGCACCGACTGCTTCTTTAGCTGCATACATCACTTCTAAAGTGATGACGTTGAAACCGCGATCGCGTGCAAATTTCTCAGTGTTGCGCTTCACTTTACCGCGCACAAAACCGGGAACTTTGTTCAGTTCTGCTTGCGCTTCCTTGTTCCAACCGAGGTCAGAATCAGCCGAAATCCCCTTGGTAATCACTTCCTTGGTGTCGTGTCCGCCGAAGATTTCTAACAGGTGATCTTCCATTCCCAAAGTGAAGGAATTGTAGATCAAATCTGTAATTTGGTTCGTACCTTCGTAACCGCAGAATGGCTTGTAACCAATGGGGAAATTCTGAACGTGAATCGGTGCTGCAATGACGCCGCAGGGAATATTTAGACGCTTACCGACGTGACGTTCCATTTGGGTACCGAAGATGGCAGAGGGTTCCACACGAGCGATCGCATCCCCAATTTGACCGTGATCTTCGGTGACGATTACTTCATCGCAGTATTCGCCTACCTGCTCTTTGAACCACTCAGCGTCGTACTTGCAGTATGTTCCCGCCCAAACAACGTGAATCCCCATTTCTCTTGACAGAATTTTCGTGATGGCGGCGGCGTGGGTGCTGTCACCAAACACCACAGCTTTCTTCCCTGTCAAGTTTTGGCAGTCAATTGAACGGGAGAACCAAGCGGCTTGAGAAACGTGCAAAGTTTGCTCGTTGATGTAGTCTTCGTAGTTAACATCTGCGCCTTGAGCGTTAATGATTTCCTGAATTTTGCGGATGCAACGTGCAGTTTCCACCACACCCATCGGCGTAATGTCTACAAAAGGCATCCCAAATTCTTTCTCCAGATACTGAGCTGCCATTGGCCCGATTTCGCGGTAAGGAACCAGGTTAAACCAAGCCTTTGGCAAATTCTTGAGGTTGTGAACTGATGCGCCTTCGGGAATTACTTCATTGACTTGAATCCCCAAATCAGCCATCAACCGCTTCAACTCGGTGCAGTCGTGGTGATTGTGAAATCCGAGGCTGGAAATTCCGAGAATGTTAACCGAGGGCTTTTCGGTTTTGCCTTCGGGTAAATCGCCTTTTTTCCGGGCTTTCTCGATGTAAAGCTGGACAATTTGCCGCAGGGTAATGTCGGCTGCTTGCAGTTCATTGACGCGGTAGTGGTTCACGTCCGCCAGCATTACGTCTGACTTGGTTTCTATGGAAGCTCGTTCTACGAAGTTTTCCAGGTCTTCTTGGAGAATGCTGCTGGTACAGGTAGGAGTTAAAACAATTAGGTCTGGATGTTCCTCAACGTCTTTGCGGGTGATATTGTCCACCACCTTTTCTTGGGAACCACGCGCCAAAACGTTCCGGTCAACGGAACTGATGGTAACTGGGGTGAAGTTGCGATCGCGCTCTAGCATCGAGCGCATGACGTTAAAGTAGTCATCGCCAATTGGCGCGTGCATAATGGCGTGGACGTTCTTAAAGGAACTGGAGACCCGCAGAGTACCAATGTGCGCGGGACCTGCATACATCCAGTAAGCCAATTTCATAGAGTTCTCCCTTCGTGCTGATGACTATCTATCTATCTGGAATGAGCTGAAACAGTTGATTTCAAAGGCTAATTGTCTCAGATTGCCTCAAACATCCACCAACCCCGATCTCATGAGCGGTTAGGGTTCTGGTGAACTGGCAAAAGTGCCTGGAATGCCCTTCATCTATATAATCCAGGCTGGTATAAGAGCGATCGCACTCTCGTCGATCTGAAACGATTCTTAATTTTTAGGGATATTCCTTTATTTAATGGGTCGAGGAACTCAATGCTTTGCGCTGTGCATCTAGCAATTCTTGAATCCCTTTTTCGGCCAAATCCAATATTTGATTGAGCTGAGTCCGGTTAAAGGTGCCTTCCTCAGCCGTTCCTTGAACTTCAATGATGTTCAGTTGGTCGTCCATCACCACGTTGAAATCCACCTCAGCCGCGACATCCTCAACGTAGTTCAAATCTAAAACTGGCTCTCCCTGCAACAGTCCTACCGAAACCGCGGCAATTTGATGGCGAATTGGCGATCGCTCTAACTCTCCCTGCTCTATCAGCTTTTCTACGGCGTCTGCAAGTGCTACAAACCCCCCGAAAATCGAGGTTGTGCGGGTTCCAGCATCCGCTTGTAAAACATCGGCATCTATCGTTATCGTGCGTTCTCCGAGTACCTCTAAATCTAGCGACGCCCGCAAGCTGCGCCCAATCAATCGCTGAATCTCTTGCGTGCGTCCAGACAGCTTCATAAATTCCCGTGCTTGGCGTTGGGGTGTCGCACCCGGTAGCATCCGATATTCAGCCGTTAGCCACCCTTTGCCGGTGCCTTCTAAAAACTTGGGGACACCTTTTTGAATCGTCGCACTACAGAGAACATGAGTGTCGCCGCAGCTCGTTAGAACCGAACCCGCTGCAAATCGGGTGAACATTCGTTCAAACCGAACCGGACGTAGTTGGTAAAATTGCCGACCATCAGGACGCAGCCAAGACATCGCACTTGCCTCAAAATTCTTGATTAGGATACAGCAGTTACCAGTCAATTTAAGTTAATTAATCTGTTGAACTTTAACAATCTACGATGATTTATTTAGGAACGACTCACTGCTATAGCTTTCGGCTAAGGCGGCGAGTCGTTTGCTATCATTTTCGTTCTGCTATTCGCAGTTTAGCGGAGCGAGAGCGAGGATTATTTTCCAGTTCATCGTCTTGCGGTGTAATCGGTTTTTTGGTTAACACCTGCAATATCGGCGATTCTCTAAAACCATGCTTTACCAAGCGATCTTCTAAACTGTGAAAACTGATGATGCCAATCCTACCGCCTGGTTTAAGCCAGTTGGGTGCTTGATTGAGGAAAGTTTCTAGAGACTTTAACTCATCGTTGACGACAATTCGCAGGGCTTGAAATACCCGTGTGGCAGGGTGAATTCTGCCGTAGCGGTACTGACGGGGAACGCTATACGCGATCGCCTCTGCTAACTCGGTTGTTGTCTGAAATGGACGCTTTTCCACAATTGCCCTAGCAATCCGCCGTGACAGTCTCTCTTCTCCATATTTAAAGAAAATATCTGCCAGTTCCGCTTCTTTCCAGTGATTAATGACTTCTGCGGCAGTCAGCGATTGCTGCTGATTCATTCGCATATCTAAGTCAGCTTGGTGGCGAAAACTAAAGCCTCGCTCTGGAACATCGAACTGAGCAGAACTCACGCCTAAATCTGCAATAATTCCGTCAAATGTTAGACCATTCGGTTGATATTTGGTGAAATTGCCATGCCAAAACTGGATGCGTTCCCCAGAATCGTGCAATTGGGTTTTAGCCGCAGCGATCGCTTGTTCATCCTGGTCAATCGCCGTCACCCGCACATCCGGTGCGGCTTCCAGCATTAACCGGCTGTGTCCGCCGCCCCCCACCGTCGCATCCAGGTAATGTCCCCCCGGACGGATTTCCAACCCGGCAATTAACTCCCGACTCAGTACCGACAGATGAAAAAATGCCGGTGCTTCCGTCTGATTCGTCAAACTCTTGTCAATTTCATCCATCAAAAAAACTTAGCGACGATAAATAGGCGCACCCTCTATTTTGCCTATAATTTTTCCGATTTTCTGGTTATACCCATGCTTATCGTTACAGGAGCAGGACATAAGCTTGAGCTGGAAGCTGGATTTCCTAGACCAGTTTATTCAGAGTGGAAATTTATCGCCGTTGCTCATTGTCGAGCGCTCTTGCCTTGCTTTCAATAGTAGCTGGTAGTGATTTTGGGCACGCTTTTGGTAAACGTTTGCCGCCTGGATTTGCCCTTGTTTGAGAAAAGCGCCAATTAACTCGCCCCCTGAAAGGAGCTGGTCTGCATTGATAGCGATCGCCTTCTCAATTGAATACCTGAGTAATTAAGCTCTGGTTGAAGACGATCGAAGTCGCAGAAAAATCAAGCTGTACCGCCGTCAATTTCCGAATTGGCTAGTCATGTCAAGCTGCCTATTCTACTTGTAAACCCAATGTCCCCATCGCGTATGACGTCGCCTTGTTCGCTAAATCAGGCCCCGCTTTTTCGGGTGAACCGGCATCGAAGGGCGGGGCTGGATCGTACTCCATCAAGAGTTGAGCGATCTTGGCGGCTTCCTCACCACAAAGCGCTTGAGCAACTACAAGACCAAAATCAATGCCTGCTGTCACACCTCCCCCCGTCATGCGATTTCGGTCAATGACGACTCGCTCTGTTCCGACTTCAACGCCCAACGCGGCTAGGTGTTCCCGCATCATCCAGTGAGTCGCAGCTCGGTAGCCTTGCAGCAGTCCTGCCTTCGCCAAAAACATAGACCCGCCGCACACAGAGGTAATAAACTTTGCGGTGCTTCCTTGCCGACGTAGAAATCCAAGGATCTCTGGATCGTCTATGATTGCCATCTGTTTTAAGCCGCCGCCTACACAGATCACGTCCAAGGGCGGGCAATGGTCAAAGGTGGTATCCGGCAAAATCACCATGCCGTCATCGGTTTCGATCGGGTCTAACGTTTTCCAGATTCGATGAATCTGGACATTGGGAAGCGCACTAAAAACTTGCTGGGGTCCCACAATATCCAGTGCGGTCATGCCGGGATAGATGACCAAACCAATAATCTGCTTTTGTGAGTCCGTCATACATCAATCCTTCTAATCGCGCTTGCAATGAAATCTATCCTTATACTAGGGATGGCAAACCACTGCGCCTAGTCCTCGACCGAGTACTCTTTAAGGCATAACACCCAATCCAAGATGATTTCCTTGCAGCTTTTATTTGAAGCCATTAGTCAGGTAAAAGAGGAACAAGACCTGCGATCGCAACTCGTGCCAAAAATTGGTGAGTACTTTGCCGCCAAGCGTTCGGGGCTCTTTTTCTTCGACCAGCTTTTAGGCGTTGGCGCAGCCTCTCCTTTGGAGAATCGCAAGTTTCAAAAAGTGTTGAATGTTGTCTTATCCATTGAACATAATCCTGTGGCGCGTTACATAGCAGAGCGCCATACGCCTGTCCATGAAGGATTAGTGGCATCCCCAAAAGCCTGGGCAATCATTTGTCCTCGTCCCGATCATTGGCACGTGATGGCAGGACCCATTATCGATCGGGGTCAATTAATCGGCTCAGTGGGTTGCACCCGTGAAAAATCAATGCCTGCCTTTGATGCCCAAGATATCGCTGATTTGAGTGCCATTTGTTTACATCTATCGGTTTGGATCGCCAGCGTGCGATTCGCGCCAAGCACAGTTTTGGAACCTCAGCACCAACCCTTAAAGACCCATCGCTTAACGTCTCGTGAGTTGGAAATTGCCAACTTGGTAGCGCTGGGTCGAACCAACACAGAAATCGGAACTGAACTTTGGATTACCGAGAATTCTGTCAAGCAGGCTTTGAAGCGAATGTTCCGTAAGCTTGAGGTTTCGTCTCGTACAGAAATGGTTGCACAGCTTTTTGCGACACAACACGCTTTTCCAAGTGCAAAGCCATCTCCATCTAACTTGGCGCTGAACGCTCACCAGTAACCTTTGACGGCGTTGCCTAAATGATTACGATTTCAGCAACGCCGGATTCTCTACGTTGTGCCAAAATTCCCCTTGGTTAAATGCAGCTCGAATTCCGACGTATCCTGCGGACAAAGCTCCATATAATTAAGGAAGCGAAACAAAAATCAACACTCAGTAGTAAACAGACAGTGCCAGTCGGAGTGATTTTGGCGTGTTTACGAAATTTCAGGTGCGGCTGCCCAAATCGGCTTCAAGGAGAGATGGCTGAACTATGGCAAAGATAGAAACTAGAACAGAACCGATGGTGCTGAACATGGGTCCGCACCATCCCTCCATGCACGGAGTGCTGCGACTCATCGTTACCCTGGATGGGGAAGATGTCGTGGATTGCGAGCCGGTTATCGGCTACCTGCATCGCGGTATGGAAAAAATTGCCGAAAACCGCACCAACATCATGTACGTCCCCTACGTCAGCCGGTGGGACTATGCAGCGGGAATGTTTAACGAGGCTGTCACCGTTAATGCGCCGGAAAAACTAGCCGGTATCTCAGTTCCCAAACGCGCCAGCTACATCCGCGTCATTATGCTGGAATTGAACCGTATCGCCAATCACCTGCTGTGGTTGGGACCATTTTTGGCTGATACGGGCGCTCAGACTCCCTTCTTTTATATCTTCCGCGAACGGGAGATGATTTATGACCTGTGGGAAGCCGCCACTGGTTATCGGATGGTGAATAACAACTACTTCCGTATTGGGGGAGTTGCCGTTGATTTGCCTTACGGGTGGGTTGACAAGTGCTTAGACTTTTGCGACTACTTCCTGCCAAAAGTTGACGAATACGAGCGCTTGATTACAGACAACCCCATCTTCCGCCGTCGCGTGGAAGGCGTGGGCACCATCAGCCGCGAAGAAGCGATCAACTGGGGACTTTCTGGCCCGATGCTGCGGGGTTCTGGCGTCAAGTGGGACTTGCGGAAAGTTGACCACTACGAATGTTACGACGACTTCGACTGGCAAGTGCATACGGAAACTGGCGGTGATTGTTTTGCCCGCTACTTGGTGCGGATTCGAGAGATGCGCGAATCTGTCAAGATTATTTACCAAGCTATCAAAGCACTTCCCGGTGGTCCCTACGAGAACTTGGAAGCCAAGCGTATGGCAGAAGGGCCAAAATCCGAATGGAATGGCTTTGACTACCAGTACATTGGTAAGAAAATCGCTCCCACTTTTAAAATCCCTAAGGGCGAACATTACGTCCGTGTCGAGAGTGGGAAAGGTGAGCTAGGAATCTATATTATTGGCGATGATAATGTCTTCCCTTGGCGCTGGAAGATTCGTGCAGCCGATTTCAACAACCTGCAAATCCTCCCTAGTCTTCTCAAGGGTGTAAAACTCGCTGATATTGTGGTGATTTTGGGTAGCATCGATATCATCATGGGTTCTGTAGACCGCTAAAAACAGCAAAAGGCAAAAGGCAAAAATAGGTCGGGAAATGTCTACCTAAAAAGCCTAAAGCTTCAAAAGTAGCAGCATATAGGTAGCGAATGTAACGGAATCGATTGTCGGTTAGAGGAGATAGTTTAACTGCTTCTAAAGCTGAGAAAAGATTCATTACAATCGTTTCCAATCGTTGCTACTTTTTTTGCTGAGGGTTTATTAATGGCTATTCCTGAAATTACTCAAATACTCTTGAGTGCTAAAAAAGAGAAAGGGTTAAGTTTTGCTGATTTAGAAAAGGCTGTTGGACGCGACGAAGTCTGGATTGCGGCAGTGATGTATCGTCAAGCAAGTGCTTCTGAAGAAGAGGCAAGTAAGCTGCTCTTCGCATTAGAGCTTGACCCAAGTTATGCGACTGAACTAACAGAATGTCCGGTGAAAGGATTGGGACCAATTGTTCCCACTGACCCTCTGATTTATCGGTTTTATGAAATTATGCAAGTGTATGGAATGCCGCTAAAAAGCGTCATTCACGACAAGTTTGGTGACGGAATTATGAGCGCGATTGACTTTACTTTGGATGTGGAAAAAGAAGAAGATCCCAAGGGCGATCGCGTAAAAATTATTATGTCGGGTAAGTTCCTCTCCTACAAAAAGTGGTAGCTCGTTGGTAGGGTTGGGAAAGGCGATCGCATCCTGAGAGCGATCGCTTTTTTGATGAGACGCTGGAAAGCGCGATCGCTTCCCTGTTAAACTCCTGTTTTAAGGATTTTTTGGAGAAAACTGTGGCGAACCAACCCAATGCCGTAGAGTGGACACCCGAAGCTGAAGCCAAGTTGAAAGAAATTCCCTTTTTTGTCCGTCCCGCCGCTCGGAAAAAAATCGAAAAATTTGCACAAGAAGCAGGGCAAAAAATAATAACGGTGGAAGTTTATCAGCAAGCTAAACAACAGTTTGGGCAGTAGCAGAATTCGCCCGGAAGTTTAAGGGCGATCGTATTTTCGGTTGAGAGCGCGATCGCGTTTTGTCTCGGTTTTGCCTCAAGTATCGCACTCGTAAATAATTCGTGAAGGCGAGATCCCCGACTTCGAGAGAGAAGTCGGGGATCTGAAGAGCCGGGGCGCAACTCAAATAGGATTGCTATATCAGGCGACACACACCCAGTTGAACGTTTAAAACCCGCTATAGTTGATCGTTGGATTGGGTGTAGTTGAAAATCCTGTGTTCGGCAAGCTGGTGGTGCCGGGAGTCGTGATTAACCCGCCAGAATTGCTTGTACTGGGAGTGATGGGATAGCTACTTGGCAAGCTGGTGGTGCCGGGAGTCATGATTAACCCGCCAGAATTGCTTGTACTGGGAGTGGTGGGATAGCTACTCGGCAAGCTGGTGGTGCCGGGAGCCGTTATCGTCCCATCTGGCAAGGTTGTATTACCCAAGGGGGCGGGAGACTGATTTGGTTGGATTGTAGCATCCGGCTGGCTTGTATAGACTCCGAACATGGTTGTCGGATCGGCGGTCGTTGTAGACTGTTTTGCCTTGGTCTTTTTGGGTGAAGAACGCCTAGTCGTACCAGTCTCCTCAGAAGCAGTTTCCTTGAGAGTAGAGTTTTGATTGAGTTGGGACATGACTGGAATACTGACCAAATAACAGATTCCTAGAAATCCAGCGATGCCAACAAAACCTTTGACTAAATTCTGCCCCGCCGATGACTTTTCTGATTTTGATCTTGTTCGTGGATTCATGGGTGCTTCCTAAATTGAGTAGAGTACCCGCATGGTGAACAAACCTCTCACAACCCCGTAAATATACTTATAGACTCCCCCTCCACTTTAAGGAGTCTCCAAGGAGAAGTGCTATAAAATCAGGGCTATCTTTATCAATCCTTTAAATAAATCGGTTATTCTCGCCCGATCGTAAAGCTTCTGTGAAGTGCTCATGAAGCGATCGCAGCACGTAAAAAGCCGGGAATAAATTTCCCGGCTTAAAGCTAAAGTAAGCTAAAGCTTACTGGTCAGCCGTTGGTTGACTGACAAAATTCAAGAAGCAAAACTTGCAAGATTCTCCAAAACTCTC
>NZ_JAMPKB010000132.1:0-9089 GCF_039961925.1 Trichocoleus sp. DQ-U1
CAATTGACTTTAAGGATGATTTTCATCTGGCAGCAATCAACGAAAATTTGGCAGTAATGGTTGCTGTGCAGGAGAAACTATTGGTTGGATATGTTTGTGCAACAACTCAAGAATACTTTCAGAAGATTCCCTTGCTCAAATATATAATGAGCTTGTATCCAGAAATAATGTTTCATGGGCAACCTTTAAGCAATTATCGTTCCTTTTGGTATGGTCCGGTTTGTGTTGCAACTGCTTACCGTGGAAGTGGTATCTTACAAGGTTTATTTCAAGCACTTCTAGCTCAAGTCGCCACACGGTTCAATGCTGGCGTTGCTTTCGTAGTCAAGGACAATTTGCGAAGTCTTCGGGCGCACACTCAAAAACTTGGTATGGAGATGCTCAGAGAGTTTGAGTTTAACGGCAAATTCTATTTCATCCTTGGATTCGTAGTGCCACCTTTGCAACCTTCCTAACCAATTTCTTTAAGAGCGTATCTGTTTGATTAAAGCTGTAAGTTGTGTTTTAGTGCGATCGCCTCGCACACAGTAGCGGCGCGTGTCCAGTGGTTGACAGATGGATCAGTTGAGGGCGATCGCTTCCTATCCATAACTTACCAACTACCCCAGGTATTTACCCGTGGCAAGCTTTATTCTTTAGATAGAAATTTATTTTCTAGTCAACAACTTTATTTTTTGTTAACACTTGTTTTCAATCTTGAGAATTAGATTTCCTAGCTATTGCATCTGCCTAATGGCTGTTTGGTTACAGCTCATTTCCTCCTTAACTAGGATTGAGACTGCATAGCTCAAGGTAAAGAGAATGAAAGAAATCACGCGCCGCCAATTTATGGTTACGGCTACCCTGACAACAGGTTTTGCCCTAGCAGTGCAACCCATTTCTGCCAAAACGATTGCGACTGATGCCAAGGGATTAGTCGCAGGTGCGGTGAAAATTCCGGTTAAAGATGGCGAAATTCCAGCTTACAGGGCGATGCCCGTAAAAAGAGGAACTTTTCCCATCGTCCTAGTGATTCAGGAAATCTTTGGTGTACACGAGCATATTCAGGATGTTTGCCGTCGCTTTGCCAAATTGGGGTACCTAGCGATCGCACCCCAATTGTTTGTGCGCCAGGGCGATGTTTTAAAGTTAAGCAACGTTGATGAAATTCGCCAAGTAGTCGCCAAAGTCCCGGATGCCCAAGTGCTGTCCGATCTGGATTCTACGGTAGACTGGGCGGTAAAGTCAGCCGAGGGGAATGCCGATAAATTGGCGATTACCGGCTTTTGCTGGGGCGGACGCATTACCTGGCTGTACTCAGCGCACAATCCCCAAGTCAAGGCAGGCGTGGCTTGGTACGGGCGTCTGGTGGGCAATGCTACCGAACTGACACCTAAACATCCCGTCGATATAGCCTCGGCGCTGAGTGTCCCGATTCTTGGACTCTATGGTGGCAAGGATACGGGGATTACCCTGGATACAGTAGAGCAGATGCGCGATCGCCTGAAGTCCAGCACCAGCAAATCTGACATCATTGTCTACCCCAATGCACCCCACGCCTTTTTTGCCGATTATCGCCCCTCTTACCGGGAGAAAGAAGCCAAAGATGGTTGGAAACGCCTCCAGGCATGGTTTAAGCAGCATGGCGTGTAGGAGGAGAAATAATTGAGCGCATTGGCAACCACAGCATTAATGATCTTTGAGCTGTCAGTTCGGCGCTGAAAGCGATCGCTAAAACCTAATCTTTGTAATATTCAGGAGACATCATCATGATCGACCTTTACTATTGGACGACGCCAAACGGACACAAAATTACTATGTTTCTAGAGGAAGTTGGGCTACCCTACACCCTCGTTCCGATCAACATTGGCACGGGCGATCAGTTTAAACCAGAGTTTCTAAAGATTTCCCCCAACAATCGCATCCCTGCAATCGTGGATCGCGAACCTGCTGAGGGTGGCGAACCGATTTCTGTTTTCGAGTCTGGTGCAATTCTGCTGTATTTAGCAGAAAAAACCGGAAAGTTGATTTCAGCAAATATTCGCGATCGCGCAGACGTTTTGCAATGGCTATTTTGGCAGATGGGCGGACTCGGACCAATGGCAGGACAAAACCATCATTTCACTCAATACGCCCCTGAAAAAATTCCTTACGCGATTAACCGCTATGTGAATGAAACAGGACGTTTGTATGCAGTGTTGAATAAACGATTAAGCGATCGCGAGTTTATTGCGGGCGCTTATTCTATTGCCGATATCGCTGCTTATCCCTGGATCGTGCCCTACGAAAAGCAAAACCAAAAGATCGAAGATTTTCCCAACTTGCAACGCTGGTTTGAAGCAATAAAAGCCCGTCCTGCAACCATTCGGGCTTATGAAAAAGCAGAAGCCTTCAAAGATCAAGTCACCAGTCCAGATCAGGCGCGGGATCTGTTGTTCAATCAGTCCGCCGATACCGTCAAGCGTTGAACTATAACGATTCTCAGAGAACCAGCCGCTTCGCTATTTGGGATCTACCAGTCTTGATCGGTGGGTCGAATCAGAATCTCGTTGACATTCACTCGCGGCGGCTGAGTAACGGCATAAACGATCGCGGCTGCAACGTCCTCGCTGTGCAGGGGTACTATCGATTTACGCCGTTCTTCGGTGCGCTGTTTGGCTATTGGATCGGTAATGTGGCTGTCGATTTCCGTATCCACCATGCCTGGTTCGATGATGGTGACGCGAATGTTGTGCTTGCATACTTCCTGGCGCAACGATTCCGAGAAGCCATTGACTCCCCATTTTGTCGCATTGTAGCCACCGATTCCTACTCGTGCGGTTCGACCGGCAACGGATGAAATGTTAACGATATGTCCCGATCCTTGTGCTTTCAGGATAGGAAGAACCGCATGAGTTGCATACATCAATCCCAGAACGTTGAGATCGATCATGCGTCGCCAGTCAGAGGTATTTGCTCCCTCAATATTACCTGACAAAGCAATGCCCGCATTGTTGACGAGGATATCCACTCGACCGAGTTGTGCGTTGGCTTTTTGCACTAGGTTCTGAACTTGAGTTTCATCCGTGATATCTGCCACGATTGGCAATGCTTTTCCACCCGTCGCTGCAATGCGATCGCAGACAGCATTGAGTCGGTCAAAACGCCTTGCTGCGATCGCTACCTGTGCGCCTTCTGCTGCTAGCGCGATCGCAGTCGCCTCACCAATGCCAGCCGATGCACCAGTGACGATTGCCACTTTTCCGTCTAATTTCCCAGTCATCCATACTCCTTAATTTCTAAGCTGCGTCTGACTCCTGCCGTGAAAACGCTAGAATATTTGCTAGCACAAGGTTAAGCAGAAACGATTTGGCTTTACCTTTATCGATGCAGATTGATATAACTACCGACGCTACTAGGATTTAGGGCTTTTAAGCCAAGCACGCCACGTCATCCGTTGGCAAGACAAAGTTTAAACTTATTTATATAAAATGGCTCTTTATTGCTCGAATCGTTGTAACAACCCGAAGATGGCGTTAAGCCGCAACTGATGGGATAAAGAGCGATTCTAAAAGGCCTGATAATGAACGCAGCGATCGCAAGGCCCACTGGGATTAATCGTACATCGAAGCAACTCAGAGCGAGCATTGTATGAGCAGGTGATATCTCCGATTACCCAGCGCCCGTCCAACAGACTACACTCTGCCGGGGTATCGAACTTTTGAACGTAAAGAGCAATTTTGTGAAGCTGATAACGGCCCGATTTGAGTAGATAGCGATGCCTACGTTCTAAAACCATATATGTTTGACCCTCGACTTCTAAATAGGCTCCAGGCTCAGGATTCCAGTCTAGATATAGATGACTGAGGGTAGAACGGGGATGGCTCAGAATGACTTCTGTAGGCAGAGGATTCAGCTTCATAAAGAATTAATATCGACAGACCGCCCGAAAATTTGTATCAAATTCACATCTATATACAGCAGTCCTATTCAAGTCCTAAGAAAAGTCATAAGAATACGTAGTGCGGTCATCTTGCCTGGGATTCAACGCAAGCAGGACGCTCACACTACGCAAAAATCTCACGACTGATTGAGGATTGCTATCGGTTATTAGCCCCGACAAATCGCTTCATCGGAGCCAATGCCCTAGTGTGCAGCCTGACGCTCTTTGGCTTCCTTGATCACCTCTTCTGCGATGTTACTGGGGCAAGGAGCATAGTGTGAGAACGACATTGAGAACTGTCCGCGCCCAGATGTCATGGTACGCAGATCGCCAATGTAGCCAAACATTTCGCTCAAAGGCACATCTGCCTTAATGCGTGCCCCCGTCTGATTTGTCTCCTGAGATTTCATCATCCCTCGGCGGCGGTTAAGATCGCCGATGATATCGCCCATGTAATCATCTGGTGCGAAGACATCAACATTCATGATTGGTTCGAGCAGCTGAGGCGCAGCCTTAGGAACAGACTGCCGATAAGCGGCTTTTGCAGCAATCTCAAACGCCATTGCTGACGAGTCCACCGGGTGGAAACCACCTTCAAGCAGCGTGAACTTCAAGTCCATGCAGGGGAACCCAGCCAATACACCGCGATCGACGCAGCTTTCAAAGCCTTTTTCCACTGCTGGCCAATACTCTCTCGGCACGGTACCACCTGTCACCTTTGACTCAAATTGGAAGCCGCTGCCTGGTTCACCTGGCTCAATTACATAGCCAATTTTGGCAAATTGACCAGAACCACCAGACTGCTTCTTGTGGACGTAGCTGTCTTCGAGGCGTTTCGTAATCGACTCGCGGTAGGCTACTTGAGGCTTACCCACCTCAACTTCAACCCCGTGGGTGCGCTTCAAAATGTCCACCTTGATGTCGAGATGTAGCTCACCCATCCCCTTGAGAATTGTTTCGCCGCTCTCCTCATCTGTCACCATATGGAAAGACGGGTCTTCTTGCACCATCTTAGTGAGCGCGGCGACCATCTTTTCTTCACCCCCCTTTTGCTTCGGTTTGACCGAAATGGAGATGACGGGTTCTGGAAAGACCATTGGCTCCAGCGTCGCGGGATTCTTGGGATCGCAGATGGTGTGTCCGGTTCGGATGTTCTTCATGCCGACGATCGCCACAATGTCACCCGCCTGAGCTGAGTCGATCTCTTCGCGAGAATTCGCATGCATCTCAACTAAACGGCTGACCCGCTCAGTCTTACCTGTCGCGGTGTTCAGTACGGTATCGCCTTTGGACAATGTCCCGGAGTACAAGCGCGTGAAGGTTAAAGCACCGAAGCGATCGTCCATGATCTTAAACGCGAGTGCCCGCAATGGTTTGTCTGGATCGACAAGCGCAAAGCTGCCTGTTTCATTCCCTTCCAGATCGATCTCTGGCTGCGGTTTGACCTCCATCGGGTTCGGCAGGTAGTCAACCACGGCATCCAGCACCAACTGTACGCCCTTATTCTTAAACGACGAGCCGCAGTAGGTCGGGAAAAACGCCAAGTCGCGAGTACCCTTGCGAATACAACGCTTAATATCCTCCATCGACGGCTCTTCCCCTTCGAGATACTGTTCCATCACAGCATCGTCCTGCTCAACCGCTAGCTCAATCAACTGTTCGCGGTAGGTCTCGACCTGATCGACCATGTCGGTAGGAACATCTTTGATCTTATAGTTCATCGGATCGCCAGAGTTGTCCCACACCCATGCCTTACGGGTCAGCAGATCGACCACGCCGCAAAACTGTTCTTCAATGCCAATTGGCAGCACCATCACCAGTGGCTTGGCTCCAAGCACTTGATCGACTTGCTTGACGACTCGGTAAAAATCAGCGCCGGTGCGATCGAGCTTGTTGATGTAGACGATGCGAGCGACTTTGGAGTCGTTGGCGTAGCGCCAGTTGGTTTCAGATTGCGGTTCGACTCCACCTGAACCACAGAAAACACCAATACCGCCATCAAGAACCTTCAGGGAACGATAGACCTCAATGGTGAAATCAACGTGTCCTGGGGTATCAATGATGTTCAGTTGGTGATCGTTCCAGAAACAGGTAGTTGCAGCCGACTGGATCGTAATCCCGCGTTCTTGCTCCTGTTCCATGAAGTCCGTCGTCGCCGCGCCTTCGTGTACTTCACCAATTTTGTGGATTTTACCTGTCAGCTTCAGGATTCTTTCAGTTGTGGTGGTCTTGCCAGCATCGACATGAGCGAAGATGCCAATGTTTCGATAACGAGTCAGGTCTTTCATAAATTGGTCTCTAGAGTAAATACAACGAACCGTTGGCGACCACCTGCAAGCATTACAAGCCAGGAAATCAATATTGCCTTTGTAGCCAGTGCAGGCTGGATTTCAATTACGCGGAATACAAAGAAATCCTTTTGCGTTTCTCTGGCGACATTACTAATTGTAAATTGTGGAATGTCAAGGTGACAGTGGTTAGAGAGATTAGACATATTTGCATCAGCGATATCGCCGCCGCAAAAGTGCGATCGCGCCAATTTCACTGTTCTCTACCAAGCCAGAGGTTCGGAGTTCGCTTGCTGGCGGCTCTAGTATTGTGCTTGTGCGGCTCTTGTTGGAGCGGTTAGCAGTTTCGAGAAACCCGAAAGCGATCGCTTTCGCGATTGAAGGCATATTCTCAACGAAAACTGAGTAACGGGAAAGCTGGCTCTGTACAAAAAGAACGTTGCTTTTACAAGCCTACTGGTAAGGTTAGAGTGAATGCAGTCTGTCCAGATAAGGTCGGGTCAAGCGTCAGATTACCACGATGCGATCGCGCAATTTCCCGCGCCAAGCTCAGTCCTAATCCAATTCCCTCTACTTTGCGGGTTCGGGCTGGATCGCCGCGATAGAAACGGTCAAAAATTCGGTTTCGCTCATCCAGAGGAATCTCTTGAGAGCAATTACTGATGGTAATCAACACAGCTGTACTCTGACGACGAGCCTGAATCCGAATCCAGCCATTCGGGAGATTATATTTAATGGCATTGCTAATCAAGTTTTGCAAGACTTGAATGAGTAAGTCGCGATCGCCCTTTACGCGCAAACTATCAGCAATTTCTGTTTGAATCTCCAGATGCGGTGCTAGCAGTTCGATATCCTCCAGCATCTCAGTTAATAAACCAGACAAATCCACCTCAACTCGATGCAGGTTCATTTGTCCGGCATCCGCTAGAGAAAGCAGCAACAGTTTACGCACAATCCCCGTCAGTCGGCGCACTTCATCCAGCAAATTGCTCAAGCTTTGTTGCACCTCGGAGCCGGGATCGGCTTGTTGCAGAGTGCGTTCCAGTTCCCCTTGCAATATCGCTAGCGGAGTCTTGAGTTCGTGGGCAGCATCTCCACTAAAGCGGGACGCTTGTTTGAAACTGCGTTCCAGGCGTTCCAACATTTTGTTGAAAACCTGAATTAATTCGACAAATTCAACATCCGTTGTCCCGATAGGAACCCGTTGTTTTAAACCGCTAGCGGTGACATTCCCAATACTCGTGGTTAGTCGTCGGATGGAATGCAAGCTGCTTCCAGCAATTGCCCATGCACCCCCGGCTACAAGCAGAAGTACCCCTGGAATTGAAATCAGGAAGATGTTGCGGATGACGACCATCTCAGTTGCGATCGCGTTTAAACTCACTGCGATCGCAATTTGAGCAAAAGGTGTTGTAACGGCACCAATCCGCCATGTTCCGCTTGCGGTGCGCTGAGTAACGAATCGAGGCGTAGGCGGGGGTCGATCCGGCGGCGGTTGCGATCGCTCTGGAAATGGCGGGTTGGCTTCGGAAAAGGGGGCTGTTGGGCGATCGGAAGGGGGTGATGGAAACGGCAGCAATTGGGGGCGCGATGTCCAAAGGTTTTTGGTATCGAGATCGGCAGTCCATTGTTCGGAACGATACACCACATTGTTATCTGCACCGATTATTAGTAAGGCGATCGCTGTTTTTGTATCGGTTCTAAACAACTGCCCAAGTGAGTCTTCATAAGACTGCCAGCCACGCGGTCGAGGGCGACTTACCCGCATCAATTGGCTTTCCAATTCTGCATCCAGACGGTTCACCTTTGCCTCATAAATCAGCCACCAGGAAATTAATCCAAACCCTGCTAAGGCGCTACCTGCCAGAACAGCAGACAATAAAGCAATCCGGATACGGAAAGAACGCAGCTTCACTCTTGAGACTCTGATTGACGAAATCGATATCCAACGCCGCGAATGCTTTCAACCCAACCCGCGCCACCGATGGAATCAATCTTTTTACGAATCCGTTGAACGCACACATCGACTACGTTGGTATTGGGATTAAAGTCATACCCCCAGATGTGTTCCAAGATTTGCGTTCGGGTGAAGACTCGTCCAGGCGATCGCATTAGGTATTCCAAGAGGTTAAACTCGCGGGTGGTGAGTTCAACGATATGTTGATTGCAAGTGGCTTCTCGCGTGATGCGATCCAGTTTGATGGGACCAACGCAGACTAGATTTTGGCGATCGCCCGCAGTCCGACGGATCACTGCATGAATCCGGGCAACGAGTTCTTCCACAAAAAATGGTTTCGCGATATAGTCGTCAGCACCCAAATTTAGACCCTCAAGTCGGTCATCCAATTCATTACGAGCAGTCAACAAAATGACTGGCACATTCTGTCCTTTCCGGCGCAGGCTCTTGAGGATAGACAAACCATCTTTTCCCGGCACCATGATATCAAGCACGAGCGCGTCATACTCGTTATCCAAGGCGCGAGTATAGCCCTCGTCTCCGTTGTCACAGTAATCGACGACAAACCCCTGTTCCTTCAATCCGGCTCGGACGAAGTTGGCAATTTTCGCTTCATCTTCAACGAACAGAATATGCATGGGTTTCTCATGCGTCGGGCGGCTTGGGCGTTTATTCAGTTTAACCTGTGGTTATCTGTAAGCGACAGGTTCCAATAATTTTTTCCTGCAAATTCAGAAATTGGCTCTATCGACTAGGCAATAATTGAATTGACCAATTTTGGTAATTCTATGAAGCTAAATCAGTTGATCGCCGTGTTGCAATCTGTTAAAGCAAATGCCAACAAAGGTAAAGCCGAAGTATCGCAACTGGGTCAGAAGAGTACCTTATTTCAAGGATTGAGCAGAACTTACCAGCCTAGAGAAGAGGATGGATTTGTATATCC
>NZ_JAMPKB010000133.1:0-8886 GCF_039961925.1 Trichocoleus sp. DQ-U1
TTTCTTGTTCGTATGCTTTGACTACTTTTTCTCGAAAGTCGATGGAGTAAGGTTTCATTCTACCTGTTCATGCACTGACCTCAATGTACTCTATATACCTGCAATCTGCTGTAAGTTGTTTGACTTGGTTGAAATCGTATTTCCTGGGCTGGGAGAAATGGCAGAATGCGGGAGAAAATTAGACGCATCGTCGGAAGATGCTTCGACTCCGTTTATTCGCTTTCAAGACGACCTAGCTATTACCCATGTAGGAGTGTTAGAAATTCCGATGCAAATCATGGGACAAAGGGTGACGGTGGGGGGAATACATGGAGTATGCACGCGACCGGAATTTCGCAGGCGCGGCTACTACCGCGAGGTGATAGAAGAGGTGTTGGCATATTGCGATAAATTCTATGAAACGCTGGTATTGACAACGCCGAACCCAGAGTTTTATACGCCTTTTGGCTTTCGGAAACTAGAAGAATACGTGTTTAAAAGAAGATGGAATTTGCAAAGTAGCAACGCTGGTTTTAGAATACTGGATTTTAATGATGTTGAGGATTTAAAATTGCTACATAGATTATTAGAAACGCGGATACCTGTTTCTAATATTGTTGGAGTTGTGAAAGAGAAAGCCGTATTTTGCTTCAATGAAGGAAGTCGCCCTATATACTATGCAGAAGATTTGGATTTAATCGCTTGCATGGAGATAAAAGAGACTCAACTCCACCTTTTTGATATCGTGGCAACGCAGATATACCCATTGAAAGAAATTATCGACAGAATACCCCAAACCATTGAAGACATCACGATATACTTTAGCCCTGAACTTTTGGATGCAGGAGATATCAGGGCGTTTCCCCACGCATTTGATGAGACGGTGCTAATGGTGAAGGGGAAATTTGCGGCAGAGGGAGAAAAATTTATGCTACCGCGTTCGGCGCGTTGTTGATGAAAGTAGGTGTTGAGGAAGAGAGTAAGTGAGTTAAGTAGTAAGGGAGGCAACAACTGAGAACTGTTAAGATAAAAAAACTCCACCCATTGAACATATAAGCTGTATCTGCGAGCCAGAATGCTATGACGACTGAAGTTGCCGTCGAAAAGAAAAAGTTAGAAAAACCGCCATTAGAAATTCACTATATGGGCGATCGCGTCCTGCGTCAGCCAGCTAAACGTATTGCCAAGGTAGACCAGGAAATCCGGCAGCTGATTCGGGAGATGCTGCAAACCATGTACAGCGCAGATGGCATCGGTTTGGCAGCCCCCCAAGTGGCAGTGCAAAAACAGCTGATTGTCATTGACACCGAACCGGATAACGCCGCTAATCAACCTTTAGTGTTGATTAACCCGACTATCAAGAAATTCGGGCGCGACTTGTGTATGTTTCAAGAAGGCTGTCTTTCTATTCCTGGCGTTTATATCGACGTGAAGCGCCCGGAAATGGTGGAAGTGGCTTTTAAGGACGAACAGGGACGCCCCCGCACTATCAAGGCAACTGGGCTACTCTCCCGCGCCATTCAGCACGAGATGGATCACCTCAATGGCGTGCTGTTTGTGGATCGGGTCGATAATGCGATCGCTTTGAATGAAGAGCTGAAAAAGCATGGCTTCTCTGCTCAAGCTGTCAAGCCAGTAGCTTAAGGATATCACCGCCCATGATGACCCCCAAGAGTGGTGTATTTTTGCTCGGTTCTTGCGTGGCAGCGATCGCTGCCGTTGGCTCCATTTTTGAACTCGCTTCTGGAAACCCCGACTTGGGCAACTTGCCTACAGGGATCATCCTGGCTGCCAGTATTCCTCTCGTAGGATTGCTGTTCTATGCCGCAGTTCGGGAAGCCAACTCTCACCAATAAATAGCATTGAATCAGGGTGATAGAAATCTACAAAAATCACCTACCAAAGCTTGAGACCCGGTTTCTTAAAGAAATCGGGTTTCTTCTGATAGGGTTTTTTGTAATGATGTGCTGAGTTGTTAGCTTTTAGCCGGACAGAGGGGGTCAATCCCAGCCTCTACAACTCCCCACTAATTGCTAAGCTATCGCTAATCGCTTTCTCGCAATCTACTAAAATGACAGGCCAGAGCTACACAAGTGGGTTTCTCCGGCTGCTTTCTACTGGTGCTGCTGGTACACCACTGCCCCCATACTTGCTTCCGCTCGATCGGGAGGTCGTGATTGGGCGCGAACCTAGTTGTCAAATTGTGTTGGATTCTAACCAACATGGTGTTGTATCCAGGCGTCATGCGGCAATCCGTCCCCTTACTCAGTCGGGAGTAGCACCCAATTGGCAAATTTGCGATCTCAACAGTGCCAATGGTACCTACGTGAACGGGAGACGCCTACAGGGATGTCAAATTTTGCACGCAGGCGATCGCATTGAGTTGGGACAAAACGGCACAGAGTTTATTTTTGAGTTTCAAACTCCCTCAATCAGAACTCAACTGTCGTCTCAGCCATTCGCACCAGTGCAGCCATCCCAGCCGGAAGGAGTGACATTTACCCAGTTATTTCCGATTTTTTCCACCGGACGAGATTTAACGAAAAAAGCTTATCTAGTACCGGGGATGGTCACAGTCGGATTTGTGGTCTTGATGTTTGCCGCTGTCGGTGAGTCAGTGGTATTCAATCTGTTACTGGCAGCTTATCTGGCTTGGGCAGCTTATTACTTTGTCTACCAACTTTGCGGCAAGCATAAGCCTTGGTGGGTACTCCTGGGTTCAGCGGTCACAACCGCCTTGATTTTGGTGAGTCCTGTCTTGCTGGCTTTCATCTATGTTTTTCGCCGTGTTTTGCCCGGAGACGTAGAAGCAGTACTCCGAGGTTCGGAACAGGTGAGTTTGATCGACTTTCCCGGTTTGTTGATCCGAATGTTTTTCGGGGCAGGATTAATGGAGGAGTTGCTCAAGGCGTTGCCAGTGCTGGGATTGTATTTAATTGGGCGAGGATTTCGCTCTCCCTTGCGCGATCGCATTGGCGTCTGGGAACCCCTGGATGGAATCCTGCTGGGAACCGCCTCAGCAGTTGGCTTCACCCTGTTGGAAACACTGGGTCAATACATCCCCCAGATTATCCAAAATGTGACACTACAAGCTGGAGAAGGTGCTGGAGAATTGGTGGGATTGCAACTCCTGATTCCCCGAATTTTAGGATCGGTGGCAGGACACATGGCTTACAGCGGCTATCTAGGCTATTTCATTGGGCTGAGTGCCCTAAAACCCAAGAAGCGCTGGACAATTTTGCTGATTGGTTATCTGACAGCATCAGGACTCCATGCGTTGTGGAACGCTACAGGCGCTGTCAGCGGCTTGTTGTTGGCGGTGGTGGGAATCATTTCCTATGCCTTTTTGACCGCAGCAATTCTCAAAGCGCGGGCTTTATCTCCAACGCGAAATTCAAATTTTGCCACCCGTTTTACTGCCCCGCCATAGTTAGTAGTGCAATTAAAAATTAAGAATGTATAATGGCAAGTCTTACATTTTGCATTTTTAATTTTTAATTTCCTTGCACCATTCTAAAATTCGATTCCACGCCCACCAAGGATCGGGATCTCCGGTTTGACGCTGACATTCCTGACTACTGATGTACCCAACATGACCGCCATATTGCGTCAGTACTAAAGTAATGTCAGGATTGCGATCGCTAGCAGCTTGCAACTCAGGCACAATTGAAGGGTCAAACATCGGATCGTCAGCAGCGTACAGAATCAGAGTCGGTTTTTTCAGGTGAGGCAACAGGTGTAGGGCACTGCTAGCGTCATAATACGCTTCGACAGATGGAAAGCCTAATCGCCCGATTACCAGCTCATTATCAAAGCCCCAAATGCTGTTAGCCCGCTCAATGGCTGCGGGATCGATTGCTTCAGGATGAACATGATGAACGCGCCAAGCCAGTCTTTTCAATTCTCGCGCGATCGCTTGTTCTAAATACTTACCCAACGGGTGTTTCACCAAATAGGATAGGGAACGGTTAGAATCCAGGCTAGGACAAATCACCGCAGCCCCGCCAATCTCCCTTTCCTCCAAACCTAATTCCTGTCCTCTCCCGGTTAACAACTCCTGTGACGCTTTTACCGCCCATAGCGCCAGTTGCCCTCCCAACGAGTAACCCGTGAACCAGAACGGTGCAGGACAACCCATCGCCTTAGCTTGGGCAGCAATGCAGACAAAATCTTCTCCCTCGTACAACCCATCAGAAGTCAAGGTAGGAGATAACTGAGCGGTTTTTCCGTGGGCACGCCAATCAAATAGCACTACTGCATAGCCTTGTGCAAATGCCTTGCGCCCCAGCAGTCTCAGAAACCATTGATTCTCCAAATCGCCGGTAATGCCATAAGTCCCCACAATCGTACCGTGAGGGCGATCGGGGATAGCAACCCAGCCATAAATCGGCACTTCTCCGGCACCTGTAAAAGTTGTCTCCCGGTAACTTGGCTCCCGATCTACAGGCGTCTTCTCCCATTCGCGCCCTGCCCGCAAAGCAGTATATAAGGTCATTGACAGACCATTTCTCAGCAACCAAGGCGGTGTATAGGACAAATTCGGCATCAACAAGCGCATCTGTGGAGTTCTGAGCATGAGCTGAGCATTACTTAATACAGCTTAACAAAGTAATGCTGGGTGCCTACAGCCTAATTGAGATGGTGAAAAATAATCATTGTAGAGGTATCAAGATATGCGCCTTTACACTTCTATCTTGTAACCCCGAAGAACGAGAAAGCTCTCAATTATAGAATTTACTGAAACAAGCTTTGCAGCACCGAACTTAACGCTTGCCAGAACGTCCCAGCAGCCACTGCAAACAACAAAGTAATCACAGCAGTTAATCCATAACTGAAACACATCAGCAAACCATCGGCTTCTAGCATGGCAATGACGAGTAGCAAAATCCCAATTGTTGGAATCGGATTGGTAAAAGGGATGGGTAACATCAGCAACACAGACAGCCATGCAATACAAAGTCCGTTTAATTGCCAAATTTGAGGGTTTTCTGCTATCCAGCGCAACCGGGGACGAGTCACTTTCTCTAGCACCCCTGTGACTCGTTGCAGGTTTTTTAAAAGTTGCTGAGCAAACCAGCGGGGAAATTGAAACTGGCGAATTCTTTTGGGTAGCCAAGGAAAACGTTGCCCTAAAGCCATTTGCAACGCTAATATCAAGCTGCCGCTACCCAATATGACAGTAAATCCGGGTGGCATCGGAAACAGAAACGGCAAAACAAGTAATGCAATAACTAAACTAAAGCCCCTTTCAGAAGTTTCTGCCAGAACATCCGCTAAAGTTAACGGTTTATTCGCTAACTTCTCTAGAAGAGACTTGATATTTTGAGAGAATCTGAGGTGCATGGGGTGTTAAATTCTCGGCTTTTAGGTCAACTTTTTTTCAATAAATAAATATCTCTTCTAATTTTAATGTAAAGTATGATTGCTTTTTCCAACTGCACTTAACTATTGGCTAGAGAAAAAATGCAGTGATGAAAAGCAGAGCAACCCTTGCTTTTACAGGCAGAACAATTAAATAAATCCTACTAAATATGGATGTTATCGAGGGGACTCTCTTTACTTGGTATAGCAAGAGATATTTGCACAATTACGATCCCCTACCTTATTTTAGCTAGCCATTCTGTCGGATGAGAATATCCTAGGAGATACTCAATCTTGCAGTTGCTTACTCACTTAGGAACAACAACTCGCTATGCCAGCAGGAAGAAGTGCTGTTGACTTCCCGAAGTGGGGGTATTTTACAAAGGGCAAGCAAATTTTTCAAACGCCTGACTTCGCCAAGTGTCAACTACTCTAACAACAGATCGAGAATACCTCTAACGATTGGTGTGTATCCTTTCCAGGGATTCAGTAATAGGGAATTATTGTACCGGAGTAGGATGATCCTTAACCAAGTGGAAGCGATCGCCTGCCAGGGTCAGAAAAAAATAATGATGTTTTGTAACAAAGATTCTAGTTCTTGCATAAAAACCAGAATTAGACCGATATCTATACAGAGGGAACGGGTCTACCGATAAGTAGACCCTCGTTAACAACCCTCCAATCCTCTCCCACGTCGTCCATAGGAGCCTCTAGAATGACTGATTAAATGAACTGTTGGCAAAATGCCATCATCGATGTGTTGGCATCGATCGGCACTATAAGGCAGCCAGGAATCGAAGTACACCTTCCTGATTCCCTGTTTGAGACTCTTTGGGATTATTCTTAAACGCCAATCACAACCAAAATCACGCTCGATATTACGCAGAGAATAAATCCGATAAAGTGTCTACTCAGGGGACTTATTTTGTGCTGAAGAATTAAGGTCGTTGAATTGTCTGAGCGCATACCGGGCAACTGCTAAACTCAACCGTGCCCGTTCGCTCTCCGATAACTCATCCCACTCAACTGGGCGGGCAATTTCAGCTTCCGAGCCTCGCATAGCGGAAGCCAAAGGACGCGCCCATACCTGCAACACATCTTCTCCCCATTCCGGCAGCAGCTCTTGAACGCACTGTACCATCTGATCTGCGATTGACAGAGGGCTTGATACAACCTGTTGGGCTTTGTGAGCGATCGCATCCAGCCAAGCTTGGGGAACGCGGGCAGCAAACCGCTCGCTTAAACTAGATGTAACTGCGATCGCTGCTGTCGGCGCAACTGCCACATTTGTATTTGCCCAGCATTCATCGAACTTTGCATAGAGTGCTTGCGACCCCCTACTAATTTCTTCATCTAACCATCCCTCAAGTTCAAACCCTTGTTCCAGCTCTGTCCAATAGGCTTCCACATTTGGATCGGCAGGATTCCAGGGATAGGGAGCTTCTTCAGGCTGGAGGAGTGCCTCTAGTAGTTCTGCTTGCACTTGAGAAAGAGAATTCTCATAAAATCCTTCGATTGATTTCCTTGCCATCATGATGCTCCTGTGTATTGATATACCGTTCTTGGCAGGGGTAGCTACAGCGGCACTTTGGCGAGTTCCGTAAATATTATTTAGCACTCAGTATTCTGTAGGGCGATCGCTTTTACCATGCCCTAGCACTTCGTACTATCTTGAATAATGAACTCCCAAGTTTGACCCTGCATACTCCCAAACTTTATCTGGTCTCCCGATTGCAAAGGCACTTCCGGATGATAGACTTTCTGCCATCCACTCGGTCTTAAAATGAACGTGCCGTAACGAGATTTATCTTTTAGAAAGTAAGTAAGTTTACCGTCTGGGAGAGCATCGCAAATAATTTCAGCGTGCTGCCGAGAAACTTCCTGTTTTTCAATCACCAAGTCGTTTCCCTTAGGATTACGCCCCACTCGCAAACTTGTGCCACTAATTGGCGAAACTTTGCTGGTTACTCCTAACGGACGAAGATAGGCAGATGGAGTAGATAAATCGTGCCCAGATGACTTCACATCCACCGGCAGTATCGTCACTTCCTCGCCAATTGGTCGAATCAACTCACCCTCAAAATCTGGGTGCATATACAGAACCGGCAAAGTCCAGGCAGGTTGGTTGAACTTGTAAAGCGTCAACAACTTTTGCCTTGCTACCGCCACCGCCTCATCTATAGGCATCCGTGCTGCCAGAGCTTGTGCAAAAGCCTGAATAAACGACAGAGCCTCCTCGTCGGCAATTGAGTCGCGCATTCCCAAAACTGCTGGAACACCGTGATGAATTAATACCTCTGCCAAACTGCTGCGCGGCAAACTTTGTTGGTTGTGCCGCTCTGGTTGAGCGCCCCAACAAGCATTAAACACCGCTAGCGTCACCTGACAGCGAACCAAAACCTGAGCTAACTCCGTGCCATTGATCCTGGCATCAGGTCGCAAAAACAGTAATCCACCATCCGCTGCTGGGATGCCATGACCGGCATAGAACAAGATGTTGTAATTTTCTGTTTCCAGGCGTGAAATCAATTCTGCTTTTGTAGGTTGTAAAAGCGTATCTACCTGGCACAGGACTGTTGCACCAGTATGTTCGCCATCTGGGTGTAAGTCTGGTCGTCCGCAGCGTTCCAAAATATTAGCCAGCGCCTCCGCTTCTTGTTCCAGCTGCAAGCTGGGAGCGACTTCGCTTTCTGTATCGTGTCCCAGTACCAACAGGATGTTTAAAGCCTGCTCTAAGCGCTGGGGTGGAAGCGGATCAACCGCATTGCTGGTACGACTAAACAATAGTTGTTGTGATAGAGAAATCGCTTGTTTCCCAGGTTCGGGCTGCATAATTTCCCAAGGCACAGGAATTAAGTCTGGGTCTCGAATTTCTAAGCGCAGCCGCAGACGTTTTTTTTGCCCAATTGCAATTCCCTGGCTTTGAGCGAAACTATTTTGAATTTCCCCGTCAAATAACCACTTCCAGAGGCTAATCCCTAAATCTTGCATCAAACGAGCCGTATACGGAAGTGCTTGACCGTTAACATTCAGGGCGTCGAGTGGAACTGTCAAGGCGGGAGGGTTTGCCTGATGTACCAGCGGAACATCAGGGAGTCCCCGTGGGGAAAACATTTCCTGCCATGCCAGCCACTTTTGGGTCAACATTTCAGGCCACGTACAGTCATGCAGAACGTGACCACCCGGACAGGGTGCTTTCATCACCCAAATGGCAAAATGTTCTGCCCCAAGGGAAGTTTTGGAGAGCCGATTGATGGCTAAACTGAGGCAGGGATTCTCAGACTGGGACATTCTAAAGACATTAACCTTAAACCTAGCACTATACGAGGTTTTTTATCAGTCTACCCGAACAACAGGGGAATACTCACCGAATATTCTTCACTCGCTCTTATCACCTCAAATAGGGTAAACAAGGTTATTGAAGAGATATTTTAACCTGAGTTCGGGATAAGAAAGGGAGGGGCTGTGTAAGCTAAAAGTTGTCAAAACCATCATTCAGCAAGCCTCTCCCATGATTAGTCTAGAAGAACTTTTCTGCAATATCGA
>NZ_JAMPKB010000134.1:0-8667 GCF_039961925.1 Trichocoleus sp. DQ-U1
TAACTGTGTGTATGGCATCGCCCCCTCCTTAAGTTGCTCCTTGTCTCTCCTTAATTTTGCAATTCGACGATCGCCAACTGGCACACTATTTTCTCATTCATGCAGGAGGTCTACTGGATTGGAGTGGGTTTCAAAGTCTCTTTGGCCAGGGGTTCGCTCCACATTACACTTATCTGGCGCTAACCAGGTGTGGGCACTGTCGCAAAAATGGCAGCGTAGGTCGCAGAGGGCAAAGCGGATAAATATTTGGCGGGTACCTACATTCAGTCCTTCCCCTTGAATGGCGGAGAAGACTTCGATTAGCCGCGCAGTGGGATAGTCGGCAGTTTTAGGGGTCATTGTTGCTCTGACTTGAGATGCGACTGATTCGCTTCGGACTGGGTTTACTCTAAGGTTTCTACTAATCCCATTATCTGCCTTGAATTCCTAGATTAACCACGCGGATTAACCACGCGGGAAGTATGCTTGAATCTCCGCGTGCTGCCAAGAGCGATCGCTCTTGGCAGGGGGTTCCCCAGTCAGCTTTCTCACCGCTTGATAATTCTGTCAATATTGATGATTCCGGTCGGTCAGTGAGAATAACTCACGATAACTACAATTTTTAACCACCGCCAAGCTGTTTGCTCCTTGGTACCCTTAGAAGCAGTTTAAAAAATTCTTGGTACAATTCGCTATTTCAGTGCTACTATGGACAATCGATGAATTTGATTTAGGTAGAATTATATCAAAACAATAAAATAATTCTTTACAAAAACTTTTAATGAAGTTGAATTGACTAATCTCAAATATTTTTCAAAATATAAGATGGCACCTTAGCACTAGGTTTACATGGTTGGACCGATCCCCGATGCAGATTTTCGGATTACGTTCTTCAACGACACTCCTGTAGTCCAGCTACCCCCTCGCCTTACTGTTCTTGAGGCCGTGGCTTTTAAGAAAAGCTGTCAGCAATTCTTACAAGAGAGTGCCGATACCCAGCAATTAGTTTTTGATTTGAGTCAGACCACATTTATTGATAGCAGTGGTATTGGTGCGCTGGTCAGTAATGTAAAGCTAGCGCGGGAGAAACAAGTCGAATTAGTACTTCGGGGTGTCCATCCTCAAGTGATGGCAGTGTTAGCGATGACGGGGCTGGATCAAGTTTTAACGATCGAGCCGCCAAGCCAAAGCACAACCACAACCCCTGGGAAAAAATCAGAGATTCAGCTACCAACGACTCATCCTTCCGTCCGCTCGTGGATTAAACGTGGTATTGATGTGGTGGGATCGCTGGTGGGTTTAGGGATTACGGCAATTTTGTTTATTCCCATCGTCATTGTGATTAAGCTCGACGATCCAGGCCCGATTTTTTTCAGTCAAATCCGTTGCGGTTGGATGGGAAGACGGTTTCAGGTGTGGAAATTCCGTTCGATGTGCGTAAACGCGGAAGCACTGAAAGACAAAATCGAGAATCAAGCCAGCGGTGCCTTTTTCAAGAATGAAAACGATCCGCGAGTAACACGGGTGGGTCGAATTTTACGGAAGACAAGCCTGGATGAACTGCCGCAGTTTTGGAATGTTCTGAAAGGGGAGATGAGTTTAGTCGGTACGAGACCCCCGACACCTGATGAAGTAGAACGATACGAAGTTCCGGAATGGCAGCGTTTAGATGTGAAACCAGGAATGACGGGTGAGTGGCAGGTAAATGGGCGATCGCAAGTACGCAATTTTGAAGATGTGATTCGCTTAGATTTGCGCTATCAGGAGAACTGGAGCCTGATTTACGACCTCAAGTTAATTGTTAAAACAATCCTAATTTTATTTCGCAAAAACAGTGGTGCTTATTAGGAAACCTCAATTACTTCTGTTAATGACAAAGGAACAACCAATAGCACAATCCCGCCTTCAGGTGGAGACGGATCTAAATGCTTTAACAGAAGTTTTGCAATGGTTTGAGCAACTTACTCTACCGCTACTGCCCTATGAATTATGGTGGCAGTCCCAGGTAGCCTTGACTGAAGGGTTTACGAACGTCATTCGCCACGCTCATTCTTCATTGCCCCCAACCACCCCAATACAGATTGAGGTGAAAGTCTATATTAGCTATCTGGAAATGCGGATTTGGGACTACGGAAAACCGTTTAACTTGCAAGCCAAGCTGCAATCAAAGTTGCAAGTGGTGGGTCAAAAGGATTTTGACCCCCTGGAGAATGAAGGAGGTCGGGGGTTGATATTTATGCAACAATTCACAGATGAACTCGATTACACGCGGATGCCTGACGAACGAAATTGCTTGCTGATGCGAAGAAAAATTCGCTAAAACTGGAGAGTATTCGCTTTCTCCTAGATGTGCTGCTGCTTCTGACAACTGGGAATAAATCTCATCTACAAGCGCGCTCCCACTTATAGACCGAGAAATAGACCGAGAAAAAGCCACATTATTCCTCAAAGAAGATGCGCGATTGTACCAACATACCGCAACCCCCGATTAGACTAGGTAAAAGCTTGGTGCTAAATATTTGGTAAGACCTAGATCATGCGGATATTGATTTACTCCTACAACTACCATCCCGAACCAATCGGCATTGCCCCCTTGATGACCGAACTAGCGGAAGGTTTGGTAGCACAAGGTCATCAAGTGCGAGTTGTCACTGCCATGCCAAACTATCCGCAACGGCGCATCTACGAGAAATATAAGGGGAAATTGTACCTAACAGAACTCGAAAATGGCGTAGCCATTCAGCGCAATTATGTCTGGATTCGCCCGAAACCGGGTTTGATAGATCGAATTCTATTGGATGCCAGCTTTGTCCTGATCAGCTTAGTCCATGCCCTCAAAGGCAGGCGACCAGATGTAATTTTGTTAACCGTACCGCCCCTGCCAGTTTCCGTTCCAGCCGCGCTCCTAGGATGGTTGCACCGCTGTCCGGTAGTCTTGAACCTCCAGGATATTTTGCCGGAAGCCGCAGTTCATACGGGGTTGCTCACCAACAAACGGATGATTGCCATCTTTGAAAAGCTGGAAAATTTTGCTTACCGAACAGCGACGAAGATTAGCGTCATTGCTGATGGATTTGTTGATAATTTAGTTGGTAAAGGAGTCCCAAAAAGTAAAATTAGGTTGATTCCTAACTGGGTTGATGTTAACTTTATCCAACCTTTGCCTAAAGAAAATAATTATTTTCGAGCCGTTCACCAACTCGACGGCAAATTTGTGGTTCTGTATTCCGGTAACATTGGTCGCACCCAACCCTTAAAGACCCTGATCGATGCGGCGACTTGCCTGCGACATATTCCCGACATTGCTGTGGTGATTGTGGGAGAAGATAAAGCCTTACAAGACCTGGAGCTTTATTGTCAAAAAGTGGATGCGCCAAACGTTTTGCTACTACCATTTCAACCCCGCGAAAAATTACCGGAACTACTGGCAGCAGCGGATGTAGGGTTGGTGATGCAAAAGGAAAACGTGATTTCCTTCAATATGCCTTCTAAAATTCAGGTGCTGCTAGCCAGCGGTCGGGCAATTCTGGCTTCTGTTCCTGCTAGTGGTACGGCAGCTAAAGCAGTGCAGCATAGCGGCGGCGGTGTCGTCGTTCCCCCAGAAGATCCTGAGGCTCTGGCAGCAGCAATTTTAGACTTATATAAAAACCCTGACAAAGCGGAAAGACTGGGTCAGCAAGGCAGACAATATGCTATCGAAAATTACTCCTTTAAGCACGCCTTGGAGCAGTATGAGAAGCTGTTTGATGAGGT
Source organism: Trichocoleus sp. DQ-U1 (assembly GCF_039961925.1). NCBI lineage: Bacteria > Bacillati > Cyanobacteriota > Cyanophyceae > Leptolyngbyales > Trichocoleusaceae > Trichocoleus > Trichocoleus sp. DQ-U1. The sequence continues at coordinate 3,733 of NZ_JAMPKB010000134.1, forward strand.
TAGGCTTCATTGATCTAGAATGAAAGCAAAATGGTTGTCGGGTTGAAGTAGCGATCGCGCGATGCCTAGCGTTTATTATCCTGGGAACTAGCGATCGCCCAAAGCCTTAGGTTTTGTCCTTTGCGTCTGTCCCGATAGCCCTATGGAGTTCCTCGCCCAATGCGCGAACAGGTCTTAGCCTGGTTAGCAGATCGTGTCCCTGCCGCTCGAATCAAACATATATTAGGCGTCGAGCAGATGTCTATTGAGCTAGCGCTGCATTATCAACTCGACGAGAAAAAAGCAGCGACAGCGGGGTTGATGCACGATCTCGCAAAATACTTTAAGCCTTCGCTGCTGTTACAAATGGCACGAGAAGAAGGATTGAAATTAGACCCGGTGGATGAAGAAAATCCGCATTTATTGCACGCAGATGTTAGTGCAATTGTTGCTAGAGACAAATTTGGAATATTTGATGAAGAAATTTTGCAGGCAATCCAGGATCACACCTTAGGCAGACCAGGAATGAGTGAATTGAGTTGTATCGTGTTTTTGGCTGATACTCTGGAACCAGGCAGAGGTAACACTCCTGAGTTAGAAGCTTTAAGACAAGTTGCTTGGCAAAATCTCTACAAAGCTGTTTGGCTAACTTGCGATTATTCCCTGAAATATCTCCTCGAAACTCGTTGCTTAATTCACCCTCGAACGATCCGTAGCCGTAATTGGGCACTTCAAATCGCTAGCAAAAAGCAGCAACCTGAAGCTGAAAGGATGAAGGATAAATGAAATGAAAAGTTAAAAAAAGCCATAAAAAGCTGAGGCTCGAAACTTCAAAAATTAAAATAGAAACTTCAGCATCTCTCTAGTACAGTGCTGTGAGTTGAACCAACTTTGAAGGAATTTATAGGTGTTTTTGAACAAGGAAATCAGGATTTAATGTCAGAACAGTTCAAGATACAGTCCTCCTCTACTGGGAACGAAGCATTCATCTCCAACGGAGACGACGCGAATGCTTCTGCTCGACTGGCTGTCAATGCAGATAAACAAAAAGCAAGCAAAGAGCTGGCTTTAACGGCTGCCAGAGCTGCTGATGACCGCAAAGCGGCTGACATCGTATTGCTACAGGTAGGAGAGGTATCCTATCTGGCGGATTACTTTGCGATCGCAACCGGCTTCTCCAGAGTCCAGGTGAGAGCGATCGCCCAATCCATTGAACAGAAAGTAGAAACGGAGTGGCAACGTCTGCCTCTGCGCGTGGAAGGAAAGGCAGAAGGTAGCTGGATACTGTTGGATTACGGGGATGTCATCATTCACATCTTGTTGCCTCCAGAGCGGGAATTCTATAATCTGGAAGCATTCTGGGGTCATGCTGAAAAAATCGATTTCTCAGCATCGTGAGCCGATGGGAGAGTAAAAACATGATGGAAACTCCAGTTTCAGTTTGCCCAGTTCCCGCCGAACAACAACCGCTCAATGAGTACCAGGAGTTGAAGGATTCTTGGTCTTTTCGCTGGGTGACGCTGGAACTGGGAGGATACATCAAAAAGCTGGCTTGGATTTGGGGTCTCGGCTGGTTCGTCGCAGGTCCAATGGCAGCGGCAAGCTTTGCGCCAGGAAAGTATCCGAGCAAGTTTATCCTCATGGGTGCAGCAGGAGCGAGCTTGGGAGTGGTGTTGGCACTGGTGCGACTGTACTTGGGTTGGTCTTACGTGCGATCGCGCCTAGAGAATCAACAAGTGTTTTATGAAGAATCCGGTTGGTACGACGGTCAGTGCTGGACAAAGCCAGAAGAAATTTTGACACGCGATCGCTTGATCGTCACTTACCAAGTTCAACCAATCCTTCAGCGGTTACAGCGAACCTTTGTCTTGCTTGCCTTATTTTTCTTTGCAGGTAGTCTAACCTGGTATTTTCTGTAATGAGCCATTAGGCATTAGGTCATTGAGCGAGAGGTAGTGGATAGTAAGGAAAGGCTGCACAGTCTACCGACGACCTCAGAACCAGCGATCGCAGGCTACTGAACAACTAACAAAAAGTGATAAAGTCTTACCCATGACAAGGGGAAAAAGAAATCAATCCGCAGAACTGGAAGTTCGGTTGCTGCGAGAAGGCATTATTGAATCAACGCATCGCGCCCAAGCAGTCGTCTGTGACAACCGAGGGCGCGTCCTATCCGTGGCAGGCAGTTCGGAAACCGCTGCTTTTGTTCGTTCCGCCCTCAAGCCATTCCAGGCGTTGGCAATTACGACTACCGGCACCCTAGAACGCTACAAGCTAACGGATCGAGACTTAGCCATTATCTGTAGCTCCCACCAAGGTACGACTGCCCAAGTCCGACAGGCTTTTAACGTTCTTTGGCGCTCGGATGTTGACCCATCAGCACTTCAGTGTCCAATTCCAGAAGGTAAACGGAGTCCGCTGGAGTATAACTGTTCCGGGAAACACGCTGGAATGCTTGCCGTTTGCCAAGCAAGGCATTGGCCTCTGAATACCTATTTGCAGCGCAACCACCCCGTTCAGCAGCTAATTTTAGGCAAAGTTGCTGAATTGCTGCGAATGCCCGCTGTAGAGTTCATCAGTGCCCACGATGATTGTGGCGCTCCGACTTACTTCATGCAGCTGGGGCAAATGGGTACCTTGTACGGTCAGCTTGCCTCTGGGAATAATTTGGATATGGAACGCATCGTCCGAGCCATGACCCATCACCCAAATATGGTGGCAGGAGAAGGTTTATTTGATACAGAACTCATGCGTCTGACCGAAGGTGAAATCATCAGCAAAGGGGGTGCTGAAGGGATTCAGTGTATCGGTCGCGTTGGCGAAGGGATGGGACTGGCAATTAAGGTGGCAGATGGAGCAGGACGGGCAAAGTGTGCCGTTGCCATTCATTTACTCAAGCAAATGGGTTGGATTAGTCCTACGGTGGCGGAAACCCTGTCGGAAACCTTTATGAGCTTGAGCAAATTCAAGCGTCTAGATGTCGTTGGAGAACTTTCGATGTTGTAGTTGCCACATTCTTGAATTTGCGTTATAGTAAATAAGTTGGCAACGACGCGGGATAGAGCAGCCTGGTAGCTCGTCGGGCTCATAACCCGAAGGTCAGTGGTTCAAATCCACTTCCCGCCACCAAATACAAAAGTAAACAATCCCTGCAATCCCAAAAGGTTGCAGGGATTTGTTGTAGGCTGGTTAGCAGCGATTCGGTTACATTTAAATATTTATGGCTGTGAATTTGCGGCGTCCGATTTTAGTCGGGGGAATTGGTCTATCATTCTCGCTTTGGTTGTTGCAGAGTTTTCATGACTCAGCGGGGACAGTCGGTGAGTTTAGTGTAATTGGCGCGATCGCACTCGGCGCTGGTTTCTGGTTATTCCAGAAACAGACAACCAAAGAGCTTCATCTGCCAGATGTCAGCCAGATGGACAGGGAAACGGTAGAAAAAGCGATCGCTCAAACCGAAGGTACGATTAGCCAGCTAGAGGCAGAGGCAGAAAACCATCCGGCAAATGCCCCGCTAAGAGAACAACTCGCCAAAATTACGACTGAAATCGACCGCCAGGAGATGCATCTGGCTGTCACTGGCGGAAAGTCAGTCGGCAAATCCACCTTAATTCAAGTTTTAGAGTCCAACTGGGTTTCGCAACAGCCGCAAAAACTCGGCTTGCAAGAGACACCCGCTTTATTTACTGCAATTGACCCCACCTCCCCGCCCCCTTCCCGAATCGGGGAGAGGTCAGATTTGGTGCTATTTCTTACCAATGGAGATTTGACCGATCCGGAATATCAAACCTTACAGCAACTAGCGGCATCTAAACAGCGCGCAGTGCTAGTGCTTAACAAGCAAGATCGGTATTTACCTGAAGAACGCGCCACGGTGTTGCAGCAATTGCGGCAACGAATGCAAGGAACGCTGAACGGAGAAGACGTTGTAGCGATCGCTGCTTCTCCTACCCCCATCAAAGTGCGTCAGCATCAACCGGATGGTTCGGTGCGGGAGTGGATGGAAACCCCAGCGCCTGAGATGAGTGCGATCGCAAGTCGGTTAAGCCAAATTTTAGCTCAAGAAAGTCAACAGCTGGTTTGGACAACGGCTTGGAGGGCAGCTTATGCGCTGAAAGCCGAAGCGAAATCCGCCTTAAATGAAGTGAGACGAGATCGCGCCCTTCCCGTTATCGAGCAATATCAGTGGATTGCTGCCGCCACCGCCTTTGCGAACCCTGTACCTGCCTTGGATTTGCTGGCAACTGCTGCCATTAACGGTCAGCTAGTCATGGATCTCGGTAATCTATATCAGCAAAAATTCTCTATTCAACAAGCGCAAGCGATCGCTGGGACAATGGGTAGCTTGATGCTCAAGCTTGGTTTAGTCGAGCTAACGACTCAAACCGTAGGTGGGGTTCTCAAGAGCAATGCGATCACATTTGTCGCTGGAGGAGCGGTTCAGGGCGTCAGTGCTGCCTATCTAACCCGGTTAGCGGGTTTGAGCTTGATTGAATATTTCCAAGCGCAGGAAGCCGCTACGACCGCAGAAGGGCGTCCTTTGAATCTCGATCAGTTGCGCGAAACCCTGCAAAAAGTGTTTCAGCAAAATCAACGAGTTGCTTTCTTGCAAGGATTTGTCAAGCAAGCTGTGGGGCGTCTAGTGCCAGAATCACCCCAGCCTGCGATCGCGGGTAACGAGATTGCTAGTTGTTAGCCAAGTAGTAGGTTAGCCCAACAGTAGGGTGAGCAATGCCCACCCTACTATTAAAATGTTTTATTCATATCGAAATCTGTACTAGCTCGAAATCAAGACATCATTAAGTGCTTATGTAAAATAAATTACACATAATAAAAAGTAGAATAAGCTAAAACAAAAGTCAAGAAAACAAGAGACTTATGAGATTTATTAGAGATTTAAGCCGAGAAACTCAAAGGATTCTCAAAAGAATTTATAAAGAAAGTAGACATCATCAA
>NZ_JAMPKB010000135.1:0-8448 GCF_039961925.1 Trichocoleus sp. DQ-U1
CGTATTTCATTAGCTTTACTTATGAATTACCAGGGGTGAGCGTAGAAGACAGGTGAGCGAGCGCATAATTTCAGACCTCATATTACCCCAGCGACGACTTTTGCAAGAGGTCTAATCCATAAAATAGTCCTAAACAGACGGTGGCTGCGCTAGTATGATGCACAAGGAAGTTGCGTGTTAACTGAGGTAGAAGCCGAACGCAACAGAGCGATCGCAGCTAGAGTATAGGACAGCACAACAGGCAGAACGGTTAAGAACTGCGGGTCTCGATCCAGATACGTGCCAGATACGTGAAATTATCCCGCCAAGGGTTCGTTCATTTTGATTACCGAAGGTTTCCCGATGTCAAAATCTCCCTCGATTATCAATGCTGATAGGAGTCGCTCGGTTACTCCAGAACTTCTGAAAGGTTTGGAAGGTTTCCTTGCCTTTATCGATAACGGAACAGATATCGAGGCAGTTTTTGATATTGCTGCTGCCTTAGCCAACCATGAAGTTTCTGCTGCTGCGATTACCTATCTCAAGTCCTATCCTGAAATCGCTCAACTTTTTGAAGAACAATATATTGCACCGACTCCCAATTTAGAAGCGTTACTCAAGCTGCCTGAAGATTCGTTAGGCTTTGCCTATGCCTCTCATATGCGAGCAGCCAACCTCGATCCAGAGTTTTATCGCCAAGTCGAGCTTCAAGATGACACAAGCTATTTAGCACTGCGTATGCGACAAACTCATGATATTTGGCATACCGTTACAGGATTTGGCACCGATCCTGTTGGAGAGATTGGGCTGCAAGCATTTACGCTCGCGCAAAATCGCTCTCCGCTCGCAGTGATGTTGATTGCCGCAATCACCCTGAATACGATCAAGATGAACAGCGATTTAAACCCGCTTGTAAGTCTCATTCAGCAGAGCTACGATTTGGGGGATCGGGCAAAACCCTTTCTAGGGCAGAAGTGGGAAGAGGCTTGGGAAAAACCACTAGCAGACTGGAGAGCGGAGCTAAATGTCACTCCTTTTCGCCATGTTTGAGCAGAGTTAGCGGTTGTTTAATCTGCCACGTTTGAGCCTGGGATTCCAGCAAAGACTGATGGTAATTTGTCCACGTAGAGTGATGCCCGACACTCAAAAAAGTCGTCCCTTTCGCGTGTAAATTCAGAGTACACGCGAATCGGTGGCTGCGGCTATCAAGCGAGCGCGCTAGGTGAATCGCCACTGCTAATCCTTATCTTCTCCATCCTTCTCCTCTTGTCCATCCTTCTCCTCATCGTCATTTTGATCGGATGAGCCAGTGGTCTCTTGCCCCTCGTTATCGTCATCATCAGCCTGATTACCCTGGTTGGATTCTTTTTCCGATTCTTGTACAGGTTCGGAATTTTTAGCGGCTTCACCACAACCAATCAGAACGATATTCCCAGCGAACATCACAAGCAGACTCAAGCAAAAAGCACTAAAAGATTTATTCCACAGCGGTATCATTTGGGATTTGGATTCTCCATCAATACGATTCATATCTTTTTAAACTTTAGCGAACTGTACGGGATTTAAACCCTAGATTTGATATGTCTATGGTCATGGATTGGCTTATCTCTGGACTTGTGCTTGCCAGCTTCCATTGACTCGGCTATTTCAATCAGCAGGTATTTTTTCACAAATGGGATGCTTCTGCCATCGCCCTTTAGGTAGTCGATGGCAGTTCCAACAACTCCGGTTGTTCTTCGACAAGAGCTAGGGGTTGTTTAAGCTGCCAAGTCCTATCCTGGGAGAGTTCCAGCAATGACTGATGATAATTTGCCAACGTAGCACGATGTCCCACACTTAAGAAAGTAGTCCCTTTTGCCTGCAAATGTTGATACAACCGTTCCTCGTTATCCAAATCTAGGGCGCTAGTTGCTTCATCTAGGATGGCGTAGTTGGGTTTGTTCAGCAGCAACCGGGCGAAAGTTAGCCGTTGTTGTTCGCCCAAAGAGAGGACATCTGCCCAATCCTCCTGGGCATCAAAACCGCCAAATCTTTCCTCTAAACCTGCTAAATTAACCTGTTCCAGCACTTGCTTTAAGTGTTCGTCGTCAACCTCAAGATGCGTGTTGGGATACAGCAATTGATCGCGCAGAGTACCAAGCACCATGTAGGGACGTTGCGGCAAAAATAGGATCTCGTCGGATTCAGGACGAACAATTTTCCCTGTACCAGAATCCCACAAACCTGCGATCGCTCTCAGCAGCGAACTCTTACCACAACCACTTGGTCCCATCACCAAAAGTCCCTCTCCCGCAGGTAACTCTAACGACAAATCTTCGACTAATGTGCGCTGATAATTGGGAGTTTGCAGGCTGAGATGTTCGACTGCCAGCCGATCTGCTGATACCGTCTGAATCCTGGGTTGCTCATCGGATGCCCGATCTGCCTCTGCCTGTTCTAAAAACTGGGCAAAGGTATAAAGACGATTAATCCCAGCGCCAAAAGTGGTCAATTGCTGGAAGCGGGCAACGACAACATTGAGCGAGAAAAAGACGCGGACAAAAGCCCCCTGTGCCTCAGAAACTTTACCCACCTCCATTTCCCCGGCAAAAATCGCGGGTGCGACAACTAGGGCAGGCAGGACGAAGGGGATGAACTCATAAGCGTTGGTGAGAACATTTAAGTTTAATTCCCAAACCAGCAGGCGTTTGACGTTCTCAAACACATCGAGGAACCGATGCTTAACTTGGTTTGACTCCTGTTCTTCCCCTCGATAGAATGCGATCGCTTCCGCATTCTCCCGAATCCGCACCAAACCAAAGCGGAGATTCGCTTCTCTCTTCAATTGTTCAAAGTTGAGTCGGACAAGCGGCTTACCAAATACAAAAGTTGTTACTACTGTCCCAATTAGGGCATACAGCACCAGAAACAACACCAGGGGTTTAGAAATGCCCCAGAGTACGCTGCTGAAGGCGATCGTTGACAGCACAGACTGCACCAACACCAGTACAAAGGTGAGAGATTCCTGGGTAAAACTGCGAACATCTTCCGAAATCCGCTGATCTGGGTTATCGATTTCAGTGCCTGAGATATGCAGGTTGTAATAAGCGCGATCGCGAAAGTAGTTATCCACGAATCGATGGGTGAGCCATTTCCGCCATTGCAAACTCAGGCGATCGCGTAAATAGGTATACCCTGCGAGTAATGGTGCATAGATTACCAGCACGCCAATGAAAATGATGACAGTTTCCCAGAAGCGTGGCTCATCACGGGCTGAGAGGGCTGAAATCAGCACTCCTCGCTTGTTGTTGAGAACTACACTCAATCCCGTATACGCCAGCAGTAACAGCACTACGCCCAGCAATAACCCTCTGGCTTGCCATTTTTCATCCCCTGACCAATAGGACTTAGCGATCGTCCAGAACTGCTGGACTACATTGAAATTCAATCGATCCATCGGCTTATTTTCCTTACTTTGGCTGTCAGGAGATAATGAATAAAGGCGAATCAGAGCGAAATCTGCTCAACGATTGGTGCAACTCATCTCTGGACAATTGTTAAATTATGCTACAAATTTTTAACATGGTGAGTATCCCAGAGTAAGAGATTGAGATGATTGCAATGCCCTCTCAAGGGGCAGGCGGGCAAAACGTCAATAAGGTACCAACTTCTGAGCGCAGTTGCAGCCAATCAATACAAACTTCTGTCAAATCTTCAGGTATAAAAGTGCGGAGTGCGATGCCAATTGCAGAAGCTAACTATATAAAGACGCGAATCATAAGTGATGAATGGGCAACTTTAGCAGAAAACTAGCTTATTTATAGTCAGCTTGATTTGTGAACAAAGAGCATTACCGCGATCGCAGAAAACACAACCACGTCAATACATTAATCAACAACCGTTACTTTGGTACCTAACTTCACCCAACCCTTCTCAATTAACTGCTGCAAAGTGTTTGGGTCCAGATGGATGCAGCCACCTGAGTTAGCTTGACCAATATTCTCCGGATTGGGTGTACCATGAAGTGCGATTGAGAACCAGTAGGGCGTTCCCTGAAATGTACTCATTTTAGGACCCGTGATGCTTGTCGTTGAAGTGAGTCCGATATAGCCATTTCCATAGGCTCTGTCTGGGCTACCGTTCCCATCAAAGTCAAGATGGTTCATGTTCTTGAATAGCTGAACTAATCCTTGCTGAGGGTTAACTAAGTTGCGATACTGAGTAACTTTGACAAAACGCTTAACGTTATCTTGGGCAATCTGGTTGTACTCCGACTTTTTGTAGAGAATCAAGTCTACGCTCATCTCGCCTGTGGGAGTAACAAAGTCATTCATGTTTTGTTTGTCTTTGAGTCCACCCTTGCCAATGCCAATAGTTGCCTTGTAAATCGGAACGTTTTGGTTATTGAGTACCTCCAAGCGCTTGTCTATTCGATGAATGAGAAGCGAGTAACGTTCTTCTTGAATGCTGTTGAGTTTATCAGCATTATTTACGGATGGTGGCAAGGATTGTCGCTTGGCTTCAATTACGTTTTTTGGAGTTGAAACGACAGCATCAGATGATGTACAAGCGCATAGGGCTATTGGTAGTGCAACTAAGAGGCAGTTTGAGATGAGACGAGATGTTGTGAACACAACTAACCTAACTGGGGCTTGCTCAACTATTTCTCATCATATAAGGCAGATCCTCTGAATTGTTCTTCTACGCAGGACACGAGAATAAGCGATAGAGGATGCTGCGTTGTTGGCTCAAGTGGTTCAATACATTGGCGTATCTGCAACCTTGCTTGGTTAAAAGCTGTCAGCCACGAACTGAGAGTCCGAAAATACCAAGGCATTGGCTCCCACTCCTCCTCGCCAAAGCTCGTGAAGCGCTCGGTTCGCCAGTCCTCCTTGTAGGCGGTGTCGCCACAGGCACTCCACGGGTGAACCGTCTGCACAACGAGGTGTCCGTTAGGCGCTAGAACTGTACCCAGTGCAGCCAGCAGCGGTACAATGGCTTCCCCTAACAGCGAGAAGTTACAGACTACGAGATCGTATAGTCCATCGAGTTGATTCGGGTCGTTGACGAGTCGATCGTACGAGAGGGTGCGAAACCTACCCCCACCTGCTGTCTGAGCTTGTTTAACTAAAGCAGGACTCCCATCTACCCCAAAAGCTTGGATACCGCGTTCGTTTAATGCGCGTACCAGCCAACCTTCACCGCATCCAACATCTAGCACGCGGCGAGGTTGCAGCGCCACCAAAACCTCCACAATGGCGGCATCAGTCACAACGCGGCGACTAGATATTAGTTGCTCGCGGACTGCTTTTGTCCAAGCACGAGCATTCGCATTCCAACTTAAATGCAAGCGGTATTCCAAATCAGATTGGGACATAAAAGCCTCCAGTTGTGCAAATTATACGTGCAGCGATCGCCAATGGCATGAACAGTATGAAAGCACTCAAGCGTTGTCGAGGAAATACTTGCAGTACAAAGCGAACGTTTCTAGGCATAGTGAAAGAAAAACTCCGTGTTTGATATATTGCAGCTACAGAGGGAGCTAGAGGCGAGGCTGCTACTTTATGCTGGAATCAGCACCAATAGAGCGAAACTGGGCAACAATTTCTGTGCAATGCTGCACTGTCTATAATCAAGCGAATCAATCATGCTGCAAATTTCTAACACCGTAAGTATTCCAGAGCATGAGATTGAGATGAGTGCGGTGCGATCGCAAGGGGCAGGGGGACAAAATGTAAATAAGGTGGCAACTGCCATTCACCTGCGCTTTGACATCATCGCTTCCTCACTACCTGAACGCTACAAAGAGCGGCTGTTGAAGCTTTCCGACCAACGCATCACTAAAGAAGGTGTCATTGTCATCAAAGCACAGGAACACCGTAGCCAAGAGCAAAATCGAGAAGAAGCATTGCAACGATTGCAAGACTTGATCAAGAGTGCGATCGCAGTCGTCAAACCCCGCAAAAGGAGCAAGCCAACTCGTAGCTCTCAGAGAAAGCGTCTGGATAGCAAAACTAAGCGAAGTCAGATTAAAACGATGCGAGGAAAGGTTACGGATGAATGAGATGGTGCGAACACTCAGTCTTCCTCCCCACAAAACTCCGCAATCACCTGTGCCTTGACCGCATCTAACGGATAGGTGTTGGGATAAGTTGAAAACATCAGCATAATGCCCTGAAGCGTCGAGGAAAAATAGAGCGATCGCTGTCGTGGGTTAGCAACTCCCAATTCGGTGAACATCTGCGTCTGAATTTCAAACTGCTTTGCCTGCTCATCCATCAACTTCTGGCTATATTTCGCCACAATCGGGTCGAGCCTGGGTTGGGTAAACAGATTGAGATAAAATCGGAAAACCTCCGGTTGCCGTCGCACATCGTCTAACGCACCTTCGGCAATATGGCGAATTTGCTCAACAGGCGTTGACTTTGCAACGGCAGCATTCATGACAACCAGCAGATCGTTGAGCCGCACATCGACCATTGCTGCCAAAACATCTTCTTTACCCTTGAAGTAGTGGTAAAGCAGTCCCTTTGAAATCTGCGCTTGTTTGGCGATATCTTCAATCGACGTGGCGTGATAGCCTTTCGTGAAGAACAAATCCATCGCCGTTTTCAAGATTTGCTCCCGCGTTGCCTGACGGATGCGCTCGTTTTCTGCTGGGGTACGCGGCATAGGTTCTACTCACTGAGAAATTGAACGATCCGACTCGAAACCTCATCAGCATGAGTGAATGTAGGCATATGATCGGCTCCTTCAATGTAGGCAAAGTGAATGTCGGGTACCTGTTGAAATAATTCGGCAACCTTGAAAAGGTCAGGCATATCCTTTTTGCCGATGATAAACAGCGTTTTGGTTTGAAGCTCACTTAAGCGATCAATGGTGGGTGGCTGTGCCCAGAGCATCTCATAGGTTTTCCATTCAAAAGACCGTTTCATGTTGTGCGTTGTCATCTCAATTATGCGATCGCGCTGTGGACTGGACATCACGACGCTGTACACAGGATGGTTCAACAACACCTCAACCATTTTTTCCAAATCTGGAGCTACCACATTGATTTGCACGTACCATTGTTGAACATCGGGTGAGAACTGGAAGCCCGACAATCCAGGAGCGATCAGCACCAGCCTGGTTACTCGATCGGGATAAGCCAGGGCAAAATCGGTCGCAATTTGACCGCCGATCGAATGTCCAACTAGAATCACGCGATCGAGATTGAGATGGTCAAGCAACTGCCGCAAATCCTCAACATAGTGGGCAGGTTTGAGTAGTGGGGGTGACTGTCCGGCACCGCGTCCGTCAAAAGTGATGACCTGATAAGTCTGGGCTAGTTGCGGGGCAATCAACTCCCAATCTCGCAAATCTGCCATTGCGTTATGAATCAGCACAACCGCCTCACCCTTACCTTGAACTTCGTAATGCAAATCCATGTCTGTCTCCTTTCAGGTTTGTAGGACAGTCACAATGAACGTTTCAGCCTGATTTTCCAGCAACAGCCTGGGCTGATAGGATCGATTGTTTCATCTCCAGAATAATTTATGGCTGAACAATCAGTCAATAGAAAAAGCGGCTATTGAAGCTTTCCGACCAGCGCATTACCAAAGAAGGGATGATTGTCATCAAGGCTCAAGAACACCGTAGCTAGGAGCAGAATCGGGAAGAGGCGTTGCAACGATTGCAAGACTTGATTAAAAGTGCGATCTGCGCTTCGCTATCGCGTTACCCAAACCCCGTAAACCCAGCAAACCGACTCGTAGTTTTCAAAGAAAGCGTCTGGATAGCAAAACTAAGCGAAGTCAGATTAAGAAGTCAGATTAAGACGATGCGAGGAAAAGTTACGGATGAGTGAGTGGTACAGAAAAGACCTTGCTTATATTCACGATGTCGGCTTCAGGAGTTACGTTCTGCAAGCAATGCCAGAAATTCTGGCAATTCTCAAACAGCATGGCATTCAGGATGGACTGATTGTAGATTTGGGGTGTGGTAGTGGTCTGTCAGCTGAGGAGTTGGTTAGGGCAGAATACCAAGTCTTGGGAGTTGATATCTCAGCTGACATGATTGAAATTGCCCGTTGTCGAGTTCCTCTAGCTAAATTTCAGGTAGGCTCGTTGTTCAAGGTCGAAATTCCTGACTGTAATGCGGTGATTTCGATTAGTGAATGTTTTAATTACCTGTTTGACCCCGACCACCAAACACTTACCCAGGTGTTCCAACGCATCTATGATGCTCTCGCGCCGGGAGGCGTTTTTATCTTTGATATTGCAGAACCCGGACAGCTGACTTCTGCAACTCCAGTCAAAAGCTTTACTGAAGGCGAAGATTGGATTGTTTTGGTGGAAAAACAGGAAGATTCACAGCACATCCTGACTCGGCGAATCATTAGACCTCCTGCATGAATCAGGAGGCATGTGCCAGTTCGTAGTTCAGCAAGCCAGCAATTAGGTTTAAGCGCAAACCAAATCTCTGCCTGCGATTGCGATAACGTCCTGAAAA
>NZ_JAMPKB010000136.1:0-8059 GCF_039961925.1 Trichocoleus sp. DQ-U1
AGCTCCGTATACGGCATACCAACTCCCCAGTGTCTTGATGCTGATCTACTCCCTTATTGTGCAATCTCGATTATGAACTGGCACACTACTTGACCATTCATGCAGGAGGTCTAATTAGCCCTACCTACGGGGGCTACAGAATAATGCATTTTGGTAATAGAGACTTCTGAAAACCCATTCCCAATTATCCATTACCTATTTCCCAATACAAAATCGGCTAAAAATGCGATCGAGAACCGATTCTGTGACTTCCTCTCCGGTGATTTCTCCTAAAGCTTGAATGGCACCCCGCAAGTCAATTGTCCAGAAGTCGAGAGGGAGTTGATCGGTAATCGTAGCCAGCACTTGTTCCAAAGAAGTTTTAGCCCTCGTTAGCGCCGCTGCTTGCCGCTGGTTAATCGCTAAATCCAAGTCGGCTGCCTTGAGGTTGCTGGTGTGTACGGCATCCAAAATGGCTTCTTCTAGGGCGTCAATGCCTTGGTTATGGGCGGCTGCGGTGGGTACAACCCGGTGAATAGTGTCTGGGAGGGAAAATTCTGGAATCTCCCCAACCAGGTCAACTTTGTTAATCACTAAAATGAGGGGGCGGTGTTGTACCTGTTCGTAGATTTCTCCATCAGCGGGCGTCCAACCGGCTTGGGCATCAATGGTGAGTAGTACCAAGTCAGCGGCTTGGGCGGCATCGCGCGATCGCTCAACCCCAATCTTTTCCACCACATCAGCGGTATCCCGAATCCCGGCAGTATCTAGCACTTGCACGGGAATTCCACCGACGACCAGAGTCGATTCTACAACGTCGCGAGTGGTGCCGGGAAGGTCGGTGACGATGGCGCGATCGCTCCGACTCCAAGCATTCAGCAAACTCGATTTCCCGACGTTGGGACGCCCGACAATTGCCACTTTTAAGCCAGTGCGGAGGAGTTCGCCTTGTGCGGCAGTTGCCAAGATTTTTGTAGTTTCTGCCAATATCTGCTCGATTTGGGCGATGATATCCGCTTCATCCAACAGTGGCAAGTCTTCCTCAAAGTCGATTCGGGCTTCAATTTCTGCCAAGATGTCGAGGCAAGTGGTACGCAGGGAGCGAATCGGCTTTTGCAACTTCCCTTGCAACCCGGCAAGCGCTGATTGAGCCGCTTGAGGCGATTTCGCTCCCACGAGATCGGAAATACTCTCCGCCTGCGTCAAATCCAAACGCCCATTCAGAAATGCCCGCAGGGTAAACTCTCCCGGCTGTGCTAATTTTGCCCCCGCCTCCAAACACAGCTGCAATACCTGCTGCACTGGCATAATTCCGCCGTGGCAGTGGAACTCTACCACATCTTCGCGGGTGTAGGAGCGAGGCGCTTGCATCATCAACAACAGTGCTTCATCTACCACATCATGCGTCTGGGGATGGCGCACATATCCGTAGAGGATGCGGTGAGATTCCCACTGCTGCTTCCCTGGTGCGTGGAAGAGGGTACGCGCGATCGCGATCGCTTCCGCTCCCGATACGCGCACAATCCCCACACTCCCCTGCTGGGGAACAACAGCGGTAGCGATCGCGGCGATTGTTCCCCCCTGCACAAACGTTTCAGACATCTTGCCTTGAGATTCGGGTTAAATGAAAAGCTTATCAATTTCCATTCTGCTGTAATAAAGTGGAAGAATTACCAGAATTCTCAGAAGTTGTGCAATTAGTTTCTTCCCAGGCTCTTGAAGCCTATCAAAAAGTCGTTAAGCCTTATGAGGGTTTATTGGGAGTTGTCATTGGGCTAGCGATCGCTGACACTGCCATACACTTAATCCCAGCTTTTTTTCAGTCGGGTTTAATCGAATTTGCAGTTAGTTTATCTCTCGCGATCGCTGCCTGTTGGTTGGGTTCTCGCCTGTTTAAGCAGGTTTTTGATATCTATCTCTTAGATGCTGCGATCAACAGCGGACGTAAAATCAATAGCGAACTGCTAATTCTGGCTAAATTAATTGCTAATTTCATTATTGTATTTTTGATTATCGTTATTTTTGCCGAAACTCATAAAATTAATATTTTTGGTTTAGTAGCCAGTTTAGGGATTGGCGGCTTAGCTGTTGCCTTTGCTGCTCAAAAAACTTTGGAACAAGTATTAGGAGGCATTGTCATTTATCTCGATCGTCCCTTTGTTGTCGATGACTATATTGGCTTGCCAGATGGGATTTTTGGCAGAGTTGAGTCAATTGGCTGGCGTTCCACCAGAATTCGCACCTCTGGCAAAGGAACATTGGTAATCGTACCGAATAGTTCCTTAACACAGGTGAATATTGAGAATTTTTCGGGTGCCAAGAAAGTTATGGCTCTCATCTACTTAAACTTCGACCGAAAAATTGAGAACGAAGAACGTGCCTTAATTCGTCAAGTCATCTTAGACAGTACAGAGGATATTTTTGGAATCGACTCGCGCAACACCGAAGTTACATTTAAAGATTTGAGCAAGGATAGCGAGAGCAAAACGCAAGCACAAATCACTTTTTTTATCTTAGGTTCTAGCGAAGTGTCGATGGGATTGCGGCGTCAACTCCTCGATATTGCGAGTCAAAATATTACAGATAAATTGAAATATTACGGGATTGTCTTCGACATTGAAGAACCAACAATTTATGTGGATTCACCCATTACTATCTAATCTAAACCTTGCCGATATTCGTTATCAGGTTCTTCAAATTGATATTTCCAAACCCCTTATTTTCTTGCTGTTTGTCCTCCTGTCTTTGCTATTGGGACGATACACACCTGGGATCAGCAAATTAATCGTCCGCCGCTTTGCATCGGAGAAAGTAACGAGTATTTATGAAGACTTAATCGAGCCAATCAAACACTTGTTTAGAGTGGCGGGTACATTTATCCTTATCTCTCTTTCTCTAACCTGGATTGAAGATTATCAATCCCTTTATAAATTAATCAAACCTTTTGTAGATTTAGCTGTCATTGTTAGCGTAGCTTGGTTAATATCCCGGTTGTTTCGGCAGTTTATCCGAATTTATGGAATTGATATACTTGGGAAATTTAGTCGAGATTTTGATGAACTGATTTTGGTAATTGAGACTTTAGTAAATGTTGCGATCGGCTTCATCGCCATTCTGGCTTTTGCTCAAAGTCAGCAATTCAATTTAGTTGGCTTGATGGCAAGTTTAGGCATTGGTGGATTGGCGGTGGCGTTTGCGGCTCAAAAGACTCTAGAGCAGCTTTTAGGGACGATTGTTTTGTATTTAGATCGCCCTTTTGTTCCTGGGGATTATATTCGTCTGCCTTCAATTGGCAATGTACCCGGAGGTTTGTTTGGTCGCGTTGAATCGATTGGTTTGCGCTCTACTAAGATTCGCACGGCGGCTAAAAGTACGTTATATATTGTGCCCAATTCCACATTGGCAAATTTAGAAATTGAGAATGTGACGATGGGCAAGAAAGTAATGGTTTTACTTTATCTAGATTTTTTTCAGTTACTAGAAGATCGGGAACAGGCGCTAGTACAGCAAGTCATTAATCAGAGTACAGACTCTGTATTCGGGATCGATCCCGGTAGTACAAATATTACGTTAATGAATAATGCAGAAAAGCAAACAACAAGAGCGAGGGTAACGTTTTTTATTCTGGGTTCCAGTGAAAACTCGATTCAACTGCGAAAGCATCTACTGGAATTGGCGAACGAAAAAATCTCCAAGCATCTGCTCGAGTATGGCATAGAGTTTAAGATGCAGGAACCAACAATTTATGTTGAGTCACCAGTGACTATTTAATGACGCCTATACAGTTATGGCTAGATAGGTCATCCTAGAGACTGCCAGCGCGTTAGTCATCTTGCAGGATGCTCCTCTTTCAAGCGGTGATGGCTGTCCACTCTATCGACTGATTGTTGGGAACCTCAAATCGAATGGCGGTGGTCGCCCAGTTTTTAAAATCTGGTGCCATCCGAGTCAGCTTTTGCAGAATTTCATCGCTCACCCACAACACTAGCGGAAAGGCGAACTGCTTGCGGAACTGATTCCGGACGAGGTTCGTCGATGTAAGTACTTGATTAATGTCCACCACAGATTCTAGACCGAAGACCATCAAGGCTTGCGGCTGCCGATCTTCAATTGTTTTTTGAATCGTTGTATAAAGCGTCTTTACCGAAGGATGCAGGACGAGTTCTTGAATTTCGACCGTGGAGATTTCTTTTAGCAGCTTTGCCATTTGCTCTTGTAACTGGGGATAGTTACAGGAAACCAAAATCAGCGAGAACTCACCTTGAGAAAGCGCGATCGCCTTGGCGAGTCTTCTGAGCGATCGCTTGTGGTTTGCCTGAACATCTTCTGAATCATAAAGGTCAGTCATGGCGAGTACCAAAGGGAGTTTAATTAACATTTTTTCAATCTAAGTTTCTTTTTGCTTCCTTATATCGGGTGATTTTGGGAGCGTTCGGTCGATCGCGTCCTAACAGGACAATGACTGCTATCTTTTCGCTTCGTGATCTCTATCACTTAATTTAAGTGATCTCAGCTTGCCTGTCCAAAGGTAGCTAGAACAGTGCTGAGCTTGGATTGAGAGTCCTATAGGGGTTGTTGAATGTATGCGTACACCCGGTTATTTGCTACACAGGGGCATTCGGCTTTTCCCTTAACAAGGAATAAAATGTAATAAAACTTAACATATCGTTATAGTTCTTAAAGTCATAAGTGCTGGCTCTGAACATAGAATGCCAACGGCTCGATCGGACAACACTACGATGTGCTAAGAGCGCTCTTACTTTGCTGGATGTTGGCGGCATACGAATGTCCTAGACCTTACGTATTTTATGAAAAGCCGCAACTCTAATTTTTGAAACCACCTACAGCTTGTGTCTAAGTGAAAGAGCTTTATGCAGAAAATCCATAAGGATTGATTGCCGCTATGCAAACATTGCACACCTACCTGATAAAACTACCGAAAGAATGAGAAATTGCTGACAAAGCAACAGCAGCAGACTCGGCTCTTTTTGAGCGATTTAGAAACACATCTGCTTCTTTCTTGGCTGTATAAATGAAAACTGTAGCAGAGGAGACAGCAGCTTTGGGGGATTTATTAAGTAATCTTCAGCTTTCTTAGCCAAACCCAGACTTATAGTAGATGCGAATACGCAAAAGTTAGTAAATTAAGCGATAGCGAAGCGCCGACCTGTCGGTTCGCCCTTCCACATTTGAACGTCAACGAAGCGATCGCGCCTCTACTTCAAGAAGGCTTCTGTTCCCCTGAAAGACGGGTTTTCCCACCAGAATGGACATTGATGACGGTACGGGCGATCGCGCCGGTAGCCGGAATTCCCCCAAAGAAGGGAACGATGATATTCACTAAGCCTTGACCAATGAGTTCCCGATCGCTATTGTGTTTCTCACTCACGGTCATCCCATCCGCCACGACGGCTGATAATAAAGACTCGATCCTGCCGAGTGCTGCGAGTACCAAAGCCGGATCGATCGGTTCTCGAATTAATCCAAAATCATTCCAGTAGGGAATCCCTTGCGGCATCGGCAAGGATTGGGGAATAGCTCCAATTGTGGGCACATTGAGATGGAAATAAGATGCGATCGCGATCGCTAAAACCAATCCTATTAATGAACCCGGTATCGTGCGATTATTACTCCAATTTTACTCTCGTCCTTGAAGACATTTCCCCTTGTTTCTACTAACAAGTCAAAAAGTTTAACACTGCCTAATTGCCGGACGATGTAGGGTACATTTTGCGGATACCCAGGTATTGAGAAGGGCAGGTACAAGACCTACCCCGCCATCCTTTCAATCATCAGCCACTTCAAAACTTGTATGCTGGTTGCACTTGCAGCATCCTTAAAGGGAGCGATCGCGATTTTCGATTCCCAATGATTTCCATGACACCACAACCTTTACCCAGTCAACTTGCTGCAACCTTTGCCGAAATGCCCAAGTCATGATTTGTGGTTCCATAATATTTGGGGAAGTTTTCGTACACCCTGATTGAGGTAGAGATTGAAATACGCTGTCAAACGACTTTTTACGAGCTTCGCAGATGGGCTAGTTTGGTTTAGCCGTGCCTTTGGGCGTCAAGCTTGGTTTATCTTCCTGGTTGCCTTTAGCTTCACCATGACGCTGGTAAACCCTGCCGCATTTGCTCAGACAAAATTTTTCGATGTGGAAGGACTTTGGGCGCAACCCTGTATAGAACAGTTGGCACAAAAGCAGATTATTAGTGGCTACCCGGATGGAAGTTTTCGACCAAAGGCACCCGTAACCAGGGGTGAGTTTGCCGCGATGGTTGGCAAAGCTTTCCCCAATACAGCGGACGTTCGTAGCGGCGGTCAGTTTGCGGATATCCCAGCAAATTCCTGGGCGGTAGATGCAATTCGTAAAGCCTATCAAAAGGGATTTATGTCGGGTTATCCGGGTGGGGTGTTCAAACCGAACGAAAAAATCCCGCGATCGCAAGCGTTGGTATCTTTGGCGAGTGGTTTGAAGTATTCCCCCACTCAGGCGGTGAGTAGCACTTTGACGGGGGCATTTACCGATGCAACGGCAATTCCAAGCTATGCGCGGAATGCGATCGCTGCTGCGACCGAAAAACAAATCGTGGTCAATTACCCCAACGTCAAGACACTCAATCCCAATCAGCTAGCCAGTCGTGCAGAAGTTGCAGCTTTCTTGTGTCAAGCCACCGGAACTGCTGGATTAGTCCCTTCCCAATACATTGTTAGCGCTGGGACGCCGCCTACCGCGCAGTCCGAAGAGATTCGGGGGGTGTGGCTGACGAATATTGATAGTGACGTGTTGTTTGAGCGCGATCGCCTTAGCAAAGCCCTGCAACGCCTCGATGAGCTAAATTTCAATACCGTTTATCCCACCGTTTGGAATTGGGGTTACACCCTATATCCCAGTGCTGTAGCCCAAAAAGTCACCGGGCGATCGCTCGATCCCACCCCAGGCTTACAAGGACGAGATATCCTCAAAGAAATCATAGACCAGGGACATCAAAAAGGCATGGGAGTCATCCCCTGGTTTGAATTCGGCTTCATGGCACCTGCTGATTCTGACCTCGCCAAACGCCACCCCGAATGGCTACTCAAAAAACGCGACGGTTCTCAAACTTGGAAAGAAGGAACGCATAACCGAGTTTGGCTGAATCCAATGCGTCCCGAAGTGCAGAATTTTATCCAAGATTTAGTCGTCGAAATTGTTAGCAAATACGATGTTGACGGCATTCAATTCGATGACCACTTCGGCTTTCCCGCCGATTTTGGCTACGACGCCTTTACCGTCGAACTGTACAAGAAAGAAAACGGTGGGAAATCTCCTCCCGCCAACGCCCAAGATCCTCAATGGATACGCTGGCGGGCTGACAAAATTACTGCCTATCTGAAACAGTTGTTCAAGGCCGTCAAAGACCGCAAACCCAACGTTATTTTTGCCCTTTCTCCCAATCCCCAAGAATTCTCTTACAACTCCTTTCTAGCCGACTGGCAGAAGTGGGAACAGCAGGGGCTGATTGAGGAACTGATCGTCCAAATCTATCGAGATGATCTGAGCCGCTTCATTGGGGAATTAGAGCGCCCAGAAGTCAAAGCAGCAAAGCGCCATATCCCCGTCGCCATCGGCATCCTCAGCGGCGTGAAACCTCACCCGGTTAAGGCTGCACAAATTCAGGAGCAAGTTGCAGCGGTTCGTCAGCGTGGATTTGCCGGGATGTCATTCTTCTTCTATGAAAGCTTGTGGAATATGACCCCCGAAAAGCCAGACCTCAGACAGGCTGCCTTTAAAGGACTCTTTCCTACGTCCGTAGAGCGACCAAATCTTTTGGACGGGTGGAAAGCATCTCGTTAGGAATTAAGACTAAATAACCGGGAATCATTGCCGTTTTGTAGGGGCATGGCAATCAAAAAGCCCCTACGCGGTTTATAAATCCCCTGAGAGTTTGTATCGCCGGTACGGACAAGAAATTTGTTTTTCTTAACCTGAGTTCGGGTTAAGCCGAAGGGAGGAAAAACGCATTGATATTGAGAGAGGGCTTCTTAGGCTGATGGCAATAGGCAATTAATCCACAGACCAAATTCACCAAGAAAT
>NZ_JAMPKB010000137.1:0-7992 GCF_039961925.1 Trichocoleus sp. DQ-U1
AAAATGGTTGATACTTTGCTTGCTACTGCACTTGATTTAGTCAATCCAAAACACCTACGCAACTGGTTCACAAACTGCTGCTACTGTACTTCATGAACTTGCAATCTGCTGTATCTCGAATTGCCCAACACAGATAGTGATAATATGCTGGGCAAAGCAACATTCCGGAAGTTCGTGAGCAGACTGCCGATGATACGCGAAGTGAATACCTGACCAAGCAGAAGTGTTACTTGAGAGTAAAGGTGCGTTGAGGACAAGCTGCTTCCAAACTTTTTCTTGTGTGAGATCGATATTCGGTAGTTGAGCTTCTGGCATGACTGGTATAGCTTTGCATGGCTATCCTTAGTTTATGGGGTTAACCGAATGAATGTGACACCGGGACACTTTATCCGTGAAAAGAAAAGCTTAAAGCAGTTATTAGAGTTACCTTTTTTGCGATTATTGATTCTGGTACTTACTATTTACCCTGCTATCAGAATGGACAACGATATCGTTCTTTTTCTTGCCGGTGTTGGCGTACTCGTCTTCTATCTCATCTTCTCGGCGCTGACTGAAATGGGGACTAAACTCCCCTGGAAGAAATAGCTAGTTTTGTTGTATGGTGGGCTTCTGCCCACACGTTTTGAAACATTTATAGAAAGATGCGATCGCGTCCTTCTAGGCCTAAAATTATTGAAGATCCGCAATCATCCTTGGGCAGAAAGAAGGGCGATCGCACCTGCTTCTTACGTTACTTTTCACAGTTACAGAACCATTGGAAGCAGGCGTTAGGTAAACATTCTCTCAGTTTTCCGTTTTGGGGCTGCTGAGAAAGCTTAAATTATTCAATCATGTATCGTCAAGAAGTTAGAGGCGAACTGCGGAAATTATTGCCCTACTTAGTGACTGAAATAGCATTTTTGAGAAGAGCAGCAGTCTCTTCTGGTTTTCCGGAAGAGGGAAAAACCAAAATACTCTTAATTTTGGGGTTATTAACCAATTCTTTTAAGCGATACAACTGCTTATCTGAGATAGCTACTCCCTCATACTTTTCGGCGTAATCTAGTTCTTGGTTGAAGTTAGCATCGTTATAAATTTGAATGAAAGCGCGATCGACATTCCAATTTTGCCAATCAGCCGCAAAATAACGTTTACCCCAATAAGGATTATGATGGCAAAGATCAAAACTAACCGTGGGGTTAGCTTTCTTCATATCAGCTCTCATTTGGCGCACAAAATTAGTCAAGTGGGCGGTGCGATCGACTTTTCCAGGTAATTCAGCATGATAACCAAGGTAATCATCCCACTGAACCGCATCGATGTTTGGATACTTTTTGACAAATTCTACTGATATCTTTTTGAAGAAGTTAGCAACTTCTGGGAGTTCCACATCCAGTAAATAGTGATCGATGCCAGCGTAGGTTTTATCTACCCCAGGAACAATCCATCGTTTAGAAATTGCCAAGTCAAAAATTGGGCTATTTTTATCAATTTTAATGCCCTTCTCAAAATAGGCGTGAACTTGCATTCCCTGCTTGTGCGCCTCATCAATCAGCCAATCTAACCATCGATCTTGAAATTGGTTAGGACAACTTTTATATCCGAGGGTTTGCTGCATCACCTCACTGTTATACATCGTGCAACCATTCCCCCACACTCCATGAATAATTGTATTGATTCCTTGAGAGCGGTAATAACGAACTCGTTCGCGAATCGTTCTTTCGTTAGCATTATTAGTTACTTGATATCGACTTAAATAAATTCCCCTTATTTTCTTCTTCTCCCAAGGATTTTGAGGTAATGGTGAATTTTTGGGGGTTACGGGTAATGCTGAAACTTGTGGTTTGGTTGTTGGTGTGCCAGCCGGAGTCGCTTGCGAAAGGGGCGAATTTGTAACAGGTAATGGTATAACTTGTGGCTTTGTTGTTGGTGTGCCAGTCGGAATCGCTTGTGGAAGGGGCGATTTGACAACTGTTACACCCTGGCTAGGCGCAGGGGTCAAAATAGGAGTCGTTGGTTGTTGATTATTTTGTTGATTATTAGGCAAAAATTGGCTGATATTTAGACGATCTAGCTGCCTAAAACCCCAATAACCAACCCCAAACAAAACGATGATTAATGAAAATGGAATACTCGCACATCCACATCCATTATTTTCTTTTTTAGGTGGCATGATAACAAGGGTGATTGTTCAACTCGGAGAGTAACTCTCTTGACTCAATTAAGGCTTGCTTGTAGTAACCGATACTCGGGAAGCGCGGAAGGGAGAATTTAGAGAGAATGGTGGTATATCAAGGTACTTCACTTCGCGATCGCTTAATTCCGCATCACTGCGGCGACGAAAACCAACAACCTGTCCTAAGACTGCGTTCATCGTTGTCAGAATTAATTAAATGACACGAATTGGTTTACAACGTCGTTAAACGACATTAATCTGTTAACGACGACAAATAATGTGTTAATTGACAAAATAAATGGAGGTTAGCGGACTCGAACCGCTGACATCCTGCTTGCAAAGCAGGCGCTCTACCAACTGAGCTAAACCCCCAAACTTGAAGTCGGAACTTCAGACACTTTTGTTATATTAGCTCATCTGCTTCCATTAGGGAAGGGGGTAGAGGAAGAAATATTTAGATGCATATCATCACAGAAGCTTACTCTGTTAGGTTAGGTGATGAACCAGCGTAAAACATTTTTACTCATTGCTGTTGAGTGGGGAAATGACCCAAGTTGTTGTAGCTTTCTATAAATTTGTCAAGTTGCCAGATTTTGCCGATAAGCAAGACCCCTTATTGTCGCACTGCAAAAGACAGGGTATTAGAGGGACAATTCTGCTGGCAGCAGAAGGTATTAACGGGACGATCGCGGGTTCTCGTGAAGCAATCGACTCAGTTTTATCATTTTTACGCTCCGATCCGCGTCTAGTTGACTTGGAGCATAAAGAGTCTTATGCCGATTCTCCGCCGTTTGACCGGATGAAGGTGCGGTTGAAGAAAGAAATTGTCACCTTGGGATTGCCGGAAATCGATCCAAGCGATCGCGTCGGTACTTATGTCAGTCCACAAGCGTGGAATGAACTGATTTCCGATCCAGAGGTGACGATTATTGACACCCGCAACGATTATGAGGTAACGATTGGCACCTTCAAACGAGCGCAAAATCCCAAAACCGCCTCATTCCGGCAGTTTCCCACCTATGTTCGCAATAACCTCGACCCCAGCAAACATAAAAAGGTCGCTTTATTCTGCACTGGCGGGATTCGCTGCGAAAAAGCGACATCGTTTATGATGGCTCAAGGGTTCCAAGAGGTTTATCACCTCAAAGGCGGCATTCTCAAGTATTTAGAGGAAGTTCCCCCAGAAGACAGTCTCTGGCAAGGGGAATGCTTTGTCTTCGATCAACGGGTTGCTGTACGCGAGGGTTTGGAGATAGGAACGCATGAAATGTGCCCTCGTTGCGGTCATCCTATCTCCGAAGCGGATCAAACTTCGCCTGATTATCAGCAAGGGATTTGCTGTCCCTACTGTTGCGATCGCTTCACCCAGGAAAAATAGGTAGCACCGTAACAAAGGTGGCGACAAATTAATTTGGGCAGATTCTCAGGATACGCGATCGCAGTGCAAAGCTTACCTTGCAAGCGGCTGTGTTTTCCTTGTTGCGACATCAGCTTGGAGTGCTAAGTCTGTCCGCCCTATCCTGGTGGGTATAAGCGCGATATAAGGGCGATCGCTTCCATGCATTGCAGACATGGATAAATAGCGATCGCTCTTATCCTTGCACAAGAGAAGATGGGCGATTCCCTGCGGGATAGCTTTGCTTCACGGAAATTTTACTTAGGCGGATAATTTCCGTACATAATTCAATATTTTAGAAGTTTTAATGAAGTTTGATTTGCTGTTCTTGACGGTTTCACAAATAGTAGCTTTCAATATAGTTAACTCGTGTTGGATGTTACAAGGCTAGAGTGAAATTTCCCAGTATTTCAGGGGAATAAAAGAGGCGTTCGCGCCTCTTTTATTTAAGCTGCATTGTATAGGCACTGGTTATACATATTAATTGTCTTGAGTTTTTTACTTAACGAATAAATGTTTAAAATTAATATCCAGGAAATAGAAGCTGTAAGTTCTAGGTTCCAAGAAACAGCCTCAGAGATTGTTTCAAATACTCAAGGTGCAGTATCAGAGGCAATCTCAACAACCCAAGAGGCTACAGATAGTGCAATTCAAGAGGTTTCCAACTCAGTCACTTCCATAGCTTCTACGTTTCAAAAAACAGCATCAGAGATTGTTACAAATACTCAAAATGCAGTATCAGAGGCGATCTCAACAACCCAAGAAGCTGCGAGTAATTTAATTATTGAAGCTCAACAGACTTCTAGCGCAGTTACTGGCGCTGCAACAATTGCTGCACAAGAGGCATTCAAAGTTGCTCATAATATTAAATTTGAGAACTTACCTCACAACTTACAACTGAAATTTCACCGAGCTGGGGTACGCGAAGGCATTCGTAATGTTCAAGAAGCTGCCAAGGTGTATGAGACGATTCCAGCACAAATTCGCGCTCAAGGATATGAGGCGATTCGCGAGTTTTGCAGTGATAAGGATTGGAGCCATATAAAAGCACACGTTAACGGTGGAGGAAAAGAAGCTTCTAACGGCATCTTCGAGAACTTCCGAATCAACCGATCTCGTGGTGGAGTTGATATGACTCCTGAAGAACTTGCAGCAGCACGTAAAGTCCTTGGCGATGCAGCTTTTAAAGCAAGTTTAGAGCAAATAATTGGAGCCGTTGTTCAAGGTGCTTTGGTAGCAGCGGTGATTGAGTTTGTCTTCTCAACTTTAGAAAATTCACTGTCCTTTGCTGAAGGAAAAATTACGCAAGATGAGCTAATTCGTAACGTTGCAGTTGCAACAGCAAAAGCTGGATTAGCTGGTGGTGTAGTTACAGCTATTTTGATGGTCATCTGTATAATTTTTCCACCAATTGCGGCTCTACTTGGTTACGCTGCTATTCCTCTTGCAGTGATTGGTATCGGCTTCATGTGCGTTCGCGCCTGGGAAATTTTCATCCGTGCGGATAAGCTCTTTGGCATTACTGAAGAACTGGAAAAATTTATACAAAACATTGAGCAATCAGTCTTAAATTTTGACGCGATGTGAGAAGCGATCGCTCTTTGTTAAACTCAGTTTATACGCACTCAGCTCCTATCAAAAAATCTCCAATTTTGAATGAACGGTGGGAGCGATCGCGCTAATTAGTTAACCAATAATTCTAGAAGTCTTTAAATATGATAGGAAATATGGCGGCTGGTGCATTTTATCCTTTGACAGGCTTGTTTGAGACTCTTATCAAAGAAGTTTATGCTGAGAAGCAAAGAAAGCATGAACAGCGAATGAAAGAACTTCAAATTATTGCTGATTCTAGCCTTCGCGATGCCTATGTACAGCAGCTTTTACTTGATAAGTTTCTTGCTCCTGTTGAAAATGCACAGCATCAAATTCAAAATACAGCTAAACACGCACAGTATTTAGCAGAAACCTTTAACTATTACTATCAAGACCACAGCGCAACAAAAGAAGAAGCGAAAGAAATATGTTATCAACTTCGGGTTTTAGCAATTAATATCTCTCAAGTTGATTCACTCTATGAATTAAAAGTAATTTATCAAGCAGCTACTCTGTTTGTTTATCAATTATCAAGATTTCAACACAAAGAACGCAAATACTCTTTAGAGAGAGCGCTCCGCAAAAACATATTAGATGTATTAAATACTTGCATTGCTGTTGAGACAAATTTTCAAAGACGAGTTGACTTTATGGGTGTTAACTGAGGTGAAAATTGCCATAACAAACCAGAGAAACTGAGCCAAGAATTAGAAACTAGATAAAAGAATCATGATTGTGCTGTGTCATCGACGCATCAGTAAAACCTCGGCCTGTACCAAGTTTGCAAGTTGAGAGAGGGATGCTGTTTAGCTTCCGGTGGCGTGGTTGAGATGCGATCGTTTACTGGTTTCATGGTTTGTTCTTCTTACCGCACTGGAGATAAGAGCGAAGTCTGAAAGAGGGCGACCACAGTGCAGCCACCCTCAACAAAATTAGGCAACGACTTGGCGATCGCGTTCGCGGGCATCAACTGCAAGTACGAGACACAAAGCAGCGATCGCTGTTTGCCATTCCTGACGCACTTGGGCATCCTCTACAGCCTCAAATAATCCTACCAGGCGAGGAGTTGAGCGTTCTAGAGCGGGACGGGGAACTGGACGATGCAGCTCAACTAAGCGCATCAGGCTTTCCTGACGCTTTAGGAAATTAACCACCCATTGAGTCGTATGATCGGGGCCATCTGGGACGCGCTGCACCTTTAACTCGTTTTTGAGCCAATCATAAAAAGGCGGTAGCTTGTCTTCTAGGACGGTCTTCGCTGTGGGCAAAGTTTGTTGCAGCAACGAGATATTTAAACTATCCAGTTTCTGCTGAATTGCAGGCGAGTTGAGCAGCTCCTGCAAGCTGAGTGAGAGGAGCGTTTCTACTTCAGAAGTCGATAGGTTGAGGTGTTGAGTAAAAGTATTCAGCATGGTTAATTTCTTGGTGACTGAGTGTTAGTATTGCAGTTTGAAGATGGTGGGACTATGAGCTACCTCAGTTAGTCGCCACTTATTTTTGTTGGGGATTTTCCGAAAGCGTCAGCAGAAAAGCTAGATTTTCTTCGGCTTTCAAAGCGTGGGGAGCATTGGCAGGCATGAAGATAAAACCGCCCGGTTCAAGTGCTATTTCTTGCCTTTGCAAAGTTAATAGCCCTCGCCCTTCAATGACGTGGACGGTTGCATTTCGAGGCGAGGAGTGTTCAGAAATATTTGTACCTGCGGCTAGACACAACAGCATGTATTGACAGCAGGAATCTTTAAGCAAAACTTTGCTGAGGACTCCCTGCTGGGGATACTCAATCTTTTCTGACAATTGAATCGCTAAAGATGGATGAGGTATCAGTGTATTAGTCATGATTGATTCACTTTTTTAGGCGCGTTTTGCACGCAGGACGATGTAACCCAAATCCTGTTGATATTGCTGGAAGACACGGCGCATTGCCAAAACTCGTTTCCGAAGCGCTGGGCGCGTCAGAACGTTCCACAGAATCCGGAGGGTATCCATAACGCCTTCGTCTTGAAGTACCCGATGCAGATTCAACAAACCCATTGACCCGGTTTGATGCTGTTGTACTTGCAGTCCGGCAGCTTCACAAGCAGCCAGCCAATTTGCCTCAGATAACGGGGTAGAATTGACCCGAATTACCTGTGCTAAAGCTTGATGAATCTCTGCTTCCTGGTTACGGGCGAGTAATTCGTGGCAAAGAAATTTGCCTCCTGGCTTCAAGCGATCGCGTACCCCAGCCAAAATCTTGGCTTTCCCTGGTACAGATTGCATGGTTAGAATCGCTTCTGCCAAAACATAATCAAACTGTTCGGAAATTACATCTAGGTGGAACACATCGCCCTCAATGATTTCCACCTGGCCTGTTAACCCCGCCACCTCAATGTTGGAACGGGCACGGGCTACACTTTCGGGGTTTTTCTCCACGCCGACCACCCGCACGCCGTAGCGTTGAGCCAGAGCGATCGCGCTGTAGCCAAAACTAGAAGCTAATTCCAGAACTGTCTCACCTGCTTGGAAGTCTGCCCACTCAAACAATTGCTCTGTCGCAATTCGTCCGCCGGGTCGCAACATTTTCTTGCCGGCTGCGGCTAGAACTTGATGTCCGGTGGCGGTTTGGAAGTCGAGGGTAGCGTTGGTCATTTCCTTGACCCTCCTGTGTGGTGATATCTTCACTTTGACAGGAGGTTTCGAGTACGTCTTTGAGCTAGCTCATACTAGGAAAATTATCTACAGCAGTTCTCTATTAGGGTAGTCCTAAACAAGTAAGGATGCATTGTAATAGTGGACAAAGTACCACACGGCACCAATATGATTCTCTAACTTCTTAGAGAACGATAATGTCTTTCTCACTAATCGGGAT
>NZ_JAMPKB010000138.1:0-7978 GCF_039961925.1 Trichocoleus sp. DQ-U1
AACTCAAGCAGTATCGAGCGATTGCAACGCGCTACGACAAGCGTGCGGTTAACTTTCTCGGTGCGATTCACCTCGCTGCTACGGTCATCTGGTTGAATTGATGACACGCCCTAACAGGTTCTATAGACATTTTGCTGCGTGCCAAGCGGCAAGGGTATCTAGTTTCAATGTAGCAACCGATTGAACGCATGAAAAATAGAAGTATCCGACTGAGTGAAACGGTCGTCACTTTTGCGCTTGAGCAAGCTGGGGAAAGTGACATATCGCGAACGGTGGTTGGACTGATATTTGCTCGTCCTGCGCCACACTATAGGAAACGAGTATCAACAGCGAATCATGCAGACTCTGGACAAGACTCACCCCAAACTTCAAGAACTCAAAACCCGCCTCACCGAAATCGACGATATTAATTCAGCGTCGTCCCTACTTTACTGGGATCAAGCAACCTATATGCCGCCTGGGGGTGCAGCGGCGAGAGGGCGGCAGATGGCGACTCTGCGGCAAATTGCCCATACTAAGTTTAGCGATCCAGCGATCGCGCAACTGTTGGAAGATTTGCGTCCCTACGAGGAAAGCTTGCCCTACGACTCTGATGAAGCCAGCCTAATTCGTGTTGTCAGACGCAGCTACGAGCGCGCGGTGCGAGTGCCAGCGGATTTTATGGCAAAAATGTCTCTCCACCGAACTCAGTCTTATGGTGCTTGGGCAAAAGCACGTCCGGAAAATAACTTTGCCGCTGTGCAGCCTTATCTGGAAAAAACGCTGGATCTGTGCCGCGACTATGCCAGCTTTTTCTCTGGCTACGAGCATATTGCAGATCCGCTGATTGATGGTGCCGATTACGGGATGAAGGCTTCAACCGTGCGATCGCTCTTTGCGGAACTCCGTCAAGAACTGGTTCCAATTGTAAATGCGATCGCTTCCCAGCCGATTGCCGATGATAGTTGCTTGCACCAAACTTTTCCAGAAGACGAACAGCTAGCGTTTAGCTTAAAGGTGATCGAACAGATTGGGTATGACTTCCAACGGGGACGGCAAGATAAAACCCTGCACCCATTTATGACCAATTTCTCGATTGGGGATGTGCGAATTACTACCCGCGTCAGAGAGAACGATCTGAATGAGGCACTGTTTAGCACCATTCACGAAATGGGACACGCCTTGTATGAGCAAGGGATTAACCCAGAATATGAAGGGACGCCTTTAGCCAGTGGCACCTCATCGGGTGTGCATGAAAGCCAATCACGGCTGTGGGAAAATCAGGTGGGACGCAGTCGCAACTTCTGGAAATTCTGCTATCCGCAACTACAAGCAGCTTTCCCAAATCAACTCAGTAATGTACCCCTGGAGGCATTCTACCGAGCGATTAATAAAGTCGAGCGATCGCTCATCCGTACCGATGCCGATGAAGTCACCTACAACCTGCACGTCATGATCCGCTTTGACTTGGAATTGGCGCTACTCGAAGGCAATCTGGCAGTGCGCGATCTCCCGGAAGCTTGGAACGAACGCTACAGATCGGACTTGGGTGTTGTTCCCCCCAACGACAGTGTTGGCGTCATGCAGGATGTCCATTGGTACACGGGTAGCATCGGCGGAATGTTCCAAGGATATACTCTTGGCAACCTGATGAGCGCCCAGTTTTTTGAAGCTGCACTCAAGGCAAATCCCCAAATTCCTACCGAAATCGAGCAAGGGAAGTTCAGCACTCTACATAATTGGCTGAGAGAGAATATTTACCAACACGGACAGAAATATACCGCCGCTGAAATTATCGAGCGCGTCACTGGCAATTGTTTGAGTATTAATCCCTTGATTCGTTATATTCAGCAAAAATACGGAGAAATTTACGCTTTGTGATACACAACAGCGTGAAAAGAAGCTAGGCTAGGCATAGCCTAGCCGATTCACTCTTAAGAAAGATGAACGGTGAATTAATTTTGGTTTGAGACGTACTCCTTCCACCTTCGGAAGGGCGTCACCAGGAAAAACATTTTGTAGTTTAGTCTTTGTGAATGTTATTGAACTAATCTAGGGAGTTGTCATGTCCGATTTGATTCAGGCTGTTTTAGAGAGTGATGAAAAAATCGATCTGCGCCAATTTGTGAGTGAGTTACGCCAACAGGACAAGTCGTATTTACTGAGAAACGACATTCTCAATGCTTTTTCCGAATACTGCACAAATCACCAAAAGCCTGAACATTTTGACCAATCCTCCCATTTAGGTAAATTAATTTACTACACTCAAGAAATTATTCGGGAGGATGGAAACATCTGTTTGATCGTCCGCCCAACCATTGCTTCTCAAGAAATCTATCGGTTAACGGAAGATTTAATTGTCGAACCAATGACGGTGCAAGAACTGCTGGATGTACGCGATCGCCTGGTGAATCGCTTCCATCCCCAGGAAGGCGACATCCTAGAACTCGATTTTCAGCCGTTTTACGACTATACCCCGACCATTCGCGACCCTAAAAATATTGGTAAGGGGGTACAGTATCTCAACCGTTATTTATCGAGCAAACTCTTTCAAGACCCCGGACAATGGCTGGAGAGCTTGTTTCAATTTTTAAGCGTCCATTCCTATAACAATCTGCAACTGCTGATCAACGGGCGAATTAAATCGCAGCAGCAACTTTCTAGTCGTGTCAAGCAAGCTTTGGGATTTTTGGGCGATCGCCCTTTTGAGCAAAGCTACGATGAATTTCGGTATGATTTGCAAGCAATGGGCTTTGAGCCTGGGTGGGGAAACACCGCCGGACGGGTGCGGGAAACTCTAGAAATTCTTGATGAACTCCTCGACTCCCCCGATCATCAGACTCTAGAAGCTTTTCTCTCCCGGATTCCAATGGTCTTCCGGATTGTCCTCGTGTCTCCCCACGGTTGGTTTGGGCAAGAAGGTGTCTTGGGACGTCCGGATACTGGCGGACAGGTCGTTTACGTCCTCGACCAAGCCAAGAGTCTCGAACAGCAGATGCAAGAAGACCTCTCGCTGGCTGGGTTGGATGTTCTAGGTGTTGAGCCGAAAGTAATTATTCTCTCTCGCTTAATTCCGAATAGCGATGGTACTTTGTGTAACCAACGCTTAGAAAAAGTTCACGGCACAGATAATGCTTGGATTTTGCGAGTGCCTTTGCGAGAGTTTAATCCCAAAGTGACTCAAAACTGGATTTCCCGGTTTGAGTTTTGGCCTTATCTAGAAAGCTATGCCATCGACTCGGAAAAAGAGCTGCTGGCAGAATTTCAAGGTAAGCCCGACTTAATTGTTGGAAATTATTCCGACGGTAATTTGGTGGCATTTTTACTGGCGCGTCGCTTGAAGGTGACTCAATGCAACATTGCCCACGCCTTAGAAAAATCTAAATATCTTTTCAGTAACCTCTACTGGAACGACTTGGAAGAAAAGTATCATTTCTCCCTACAATTCACTGCCGATTTAATTGCGATGAATGCTGCAAATTTCATCATTAGCAGTACTTATCAAGAAATTGTCGGAACGCCGGATAGTGTGGGACAGTATGAATCTTACAAGTGTTTCACGATGCCGGATTTGTACCATGTAGTGAGCGGAGTTGAGCTATTTAGCCCCAAATTCAACGTGGTGCCGCCTGGAGTAAATGAAAATGCTTATTTTCCCTATTCGCGTACCGAAGATCGCATACCGAGCGATCGCGCCCGGATCGAGGAGATGCTCTTTACCCTCGAAGATCCGTCCCAAATTTTAGGGAAATTGGACGATCCGAACAAGCGCCCTCTCTTCTCAATGGCTCGTCTCGACCGAATCAAAAATCTTACCGGATTGGCTGAGTGTTTTGGCAAGAACGAAGCTTTACAAGAACATTGCAACTTAATTTTAGTTGCTGGGAAGTTGCGCGTTGAGGAATCAAGCGATAACGAAGAAAAAGATGAAATTGTTAAGCTTTACCAAATCATTGAAAAGTACAATCTACACGGTAAAATTCGCTGGCTAGGCGTGCGCCTTTCTAAAACCGACTCTGGCGAAATTTATCGGGTGATTGCCGATCGCCAAGGTGTCTTTGTTCAACCAGCGCTGTTTGAAGCTTTTGGTCTGACCATTTTGGAGGCAATGATTTCTGGTTTACCGACATTTGCTACTCAATTCGGTGGCCCGTTAGAGATTATTCAGGATAAGTTTAATGGGTTCTACATTAACCCGACGCATCTTGAAGAAATGGCGGAAAAAATCCTGGAGTTTGTCTCTAAGTGCGACCAAAATCCTAACTACTGGTACGAAATTTCTACACGAGCGATTGATCGAGTTTATAGCACTTATACGTGGAAGATTCACACAACCAAACTTCTATCTTTAGCTCGAATTTACGGCTTCTGGAATTATACTTCCAAGGAGAACCGCGAAGATCTACTGCGTTACATTGAGGCGTTGTTCTATTTAATTTACAAGCCGAGAGCGCAGAAACTGTTGGAACAGCAAATGCAGCGATAGGGAGTTTCTCCTCTTAATAAATTGGATGCTAGGGGGATCTGACGTGATTTGCATTACGTTTCGATCCCTCCAACCCCCAATTTATTGGGAGCTAAGAGAAGGTCGCAGATAACATTCTTAACCAATGTGTCTAGAGTCGGGCTTTTCCTACGCAAGAGAAGGGAAATAGAGCCTGAAGCGATGCCAATCTCACTTCAGGCAAAAGCGAAACAGTATAACTATTGGGGTTCCCAGAAGGTAATTGTTCCGTCAAAATTACCACTAACAAGAGTCTGCCCGTTTGGGGTGAATGCGAGTGAGGAGATAACGTTAAAAGACCCTGTAAGAGGATTGATTACACTACCAGTTTGCAAATCAAATAAATTTAAACTGCCTTCCGATCCGCCTAATGCACTTGCAAGTATTTGATTATTCGGATGCAAAGCAACAGCATTCACGAAAACGGTGCCTGAATCCTTAATCGGTGTAGAGATGAGTTCGCCGGTTTGCAGATTCCAGATTTTGACGATTTGGTTATAAGTCTCGCTGACAAGGGTTTTGCTATCTCGACCAAAAGCGATCGCTCTGACAGCCTCTCCATTGTTGATGGTGCGGATGGGTTTGCCTGACCTAAGATCCCATAGTTGGATCGTACTGTCTTCATTCCCACTAGCGAGAGTTTTTCCATCGGGACTAAAGGCGACCATTAAATTCGACTGAGGAGATCCCTGGAAGCTATAGATCGATTTACCCGTGCGTGCATTCCACACTTCAATCTCTGCGTTCCGTGCAGTCGTGTTCCAGCTACCAATCGCAAGGCGTTCTCCATCTGGGCTAAAGGCGAGAGATTTAACGTACCAATCCCGCGTGATAGTCCGGATTACCTTGCCAGTTTTTAAATTCCACAGTTTTAGCGAGCCATCGTTGGTCGCGCTACTGCTGGCGAGGGTTTGCCCATTAGGACTAATCGCAAGTGCCCAAATGGTGTCAGTATGCCCAGTTAGGGTGCGAATTGGTTGACCCGTTTTCGGATTCCATACTTTGATCGTGCCATCATCGCTACCACTAACCATTAGCTGTCCGTTGGGAGCGATCGCGATCGCTCCCACGCTCCCTGAATGAGCCTCGATGGTGCGAATCGGTCGCACATTTTGCCAAGTGTTGGTGGGTATTTGAGCCGTTAAGGTAGATGGAATGACAGGCGGCTGAGATACTACTTTAAACATAGGCATTGCAGAAACGCCAATCGTTGCCACGACGACCAGCGCCGTGAAAACCTTAGCGGAAATTTGCTGATTTGTCATTTTAGTAAATTGGGAAACAACGCACACTACAAAAATGTGTTGCTTTACACTGAGACGTTGTTGATTTACCTGTGTGCCCAGAATTAAAAAATTTATGTAATGTTGCCGTTGCAAATTTCTTAGAAGTATGCATTCGCGAGGAAAGCGATCGCTCGGACTTTTCCGAATCCGGGAAATTAGCTAGAAGCTATACTCGGTCAAAGTTTAAAGATTAGTTGGAGAAAACTTAGATACCAAAAGCCCCATTCCAGAATCTGTTGTGCTACCGTAATAGGTGAGAATAAATTCGGTTGCAGTGTTTGTTTATAGTATTGATAGGTGTTTTCCTTTTGGTCTTGACAGGCTTCTCTCCGAAATTCAAATCTCTACACCCCCTTGATTTTGGAGACAATCTATGTCTATTTATGTAGGCAATCTATCCTACGAAGTTACGCAAGAAGACCTGACTGGGGTTTTTGCAGAATATGGTTCTGTAAAGCGCGTCCAGCTACCCACTGACCGGGAAACAGGTCGTCTACGTGGCTTTGGTTTCGTAGAAATGGGTACAGAAGCTGAAGAAACAGCTGCCATTGAAGCGCTTGACGGTGCTGAATGGATGGGTCGCGACTTGAAAGTTAACAAGGCGAAGCCCAAAGAAGATAGAGGCCCGTCTGGTGGTGGTGGTCGCGGAAACAACAGCTTTTCTCGCCGCTACTAAGCTTTAGAAACTAAACCTTTTTAGTTTTTCCTTGAAAAGCTGAGACAAAAAGGGCTGAGTAATTTGTAAGCGCAATTAGTTTCAGTTACTCGTATTAAATTTAAAAAGGCTTAAGCATAATGCTTAAGCCTTTTTTTTGCAGGTATGCATCTCAAGTGTGACGATTCAAGATGCACGTCAACGAGCGACATTTATAGCATTGGTCAAGCTAAAAGTTTCCTGGGGAAGCTAAAACTCGCTTCAATGGGTTTAAGCTTTTAGCCCAGATTTTAGTTTTTAGCTATTCAATTTAAAGTCCCTGCGTTCGCCAAATTCGGATGTTTTTGTCATAACTACCCGTTGCAATCGTCTGTCCATCTTGGCTGATAGAGAGGGAATAAATTGCGCTAGAATCACCTGTCAGCGTTGTAATTTGTTTCCCAGTTTTTAGGCTCCAAATTTTAATTGTTCTATCTTCGCTACCACTAGCGAGAAACTGTCCATCCGAACTAATAGCAACTGCATAAACCATGTCTGCATGCCCTCTCAGGCGACCTTTGAGCTGCCATGTGGTCATGTCCCAAAGGTAGATAGTTTTGTCAAAACCCCCACTTATAAGTGTCTGTCCATCTGGGGTAATTGCCAAGGAATGAACCGCATTTGTATGTTTTCTGAGGGTGCGGATGACTTGACCTGTAGAGAGATCCCAAACTTTGATCGTTTTGTCCTCAGAACCACTCACGAGGGTCTGCCCATCTGGGGTAAAGGCAACAACATCAATCCCATTAGCATGACCTGTGAGGCTTAAAATTTGCTCGCCGGAAGTCAGATTCCAAATCTTGATCGTGTCGTCCTTACCCCCACTGGCAATAAACTGCCCGTCAGGACTGAAAACGACCGAATCAATGGAGCTAGAATGCCCCCTGAGAGTGCGGATGACTTGACCTGTAGCAAGATTCCAGATTTTGATTGTATTATCCTGAGATCCGCTAGCAAGAAGCTGCCCATTGGGGCTATATGCAATTGTGAAAATTGGTTTGAAATGCCCGGTAAGGGTGCCAATTTCTTGTCCGCTGGAAAGATTCCAAAGTTTGATCGTGTTGTCAGAACTGCCACTGGCTAAAGTTGTTCCATCGGGACTGATGGCGACAGCATTTACCCAATTTGAATGCCCTCTGAGGGTGCGTTCTAGTTGAGCGTTTTCCCAAGCGTTTAAGTTCGCTACTGCAACAGAAGCATCGATTGGAGCTGCGTATGCCTTGATGTTGCTGGGTGGAATTATAACGCTCGTAGCCATCACTGTGGCGATCGCGCCTATCGTACCGACTAAAGTCCTAGTTTGAGCAGAAAACATAAAAATAACAGACGAATGGGAAGAAATTTTGCACATCTGCTGAAATATGGGCAGTAATTGCAGAATTTTACAGGTCGTTTCTTAATATAACCTCAGTTCGGGTTAAGCTGATTGAACCAAAGCCCACTCTAAACGGAGTGATGGTTTCTTGGGTTGATGACAGTAAGCAATTAAACCACACAAGATATTGACCATAAAAT
>NZ_JAMPKB010000139.1:0-7580 GCF_039961925.1 Trichocoleus sp. DQ-U1
CGTATTTCATTAGCTTTACTTATGAATTACCAGGGGTGAGCGTAGAAGACAGGTGAGCGAGCGCATAATTTCAGACCTCATATTACCCCAGCGACGACTTTTGCAAGAGGTCTAATCAAGTTTTCGCCAAGAAGCATTGTCGCTAGATCCGCGCCACCGCAAAGGTAGATGTCTTTGCCGGTTTCATTTTTCAATTTCCTGACCAATTCAGCAATATTGTCCGAAACGAGTTCAACATTCTCATCCGGACTTTCCTTCATCGTCCGCGAGAAAACGTACTGCTTCATCGCTGGATAAGGATTGGTAACGCCGAGCTTCAGTCCGAACTCGTATGTCCTGCGTCCCATTAAAACAACATCAAACTGCTTGAGCGATTCGAGATAATCGGTTATGTGTTCGCCTTCCGAAGGAAAACCATCAATTGTGTGGTCTTCGTGGGCAATAAACCCATCAATGGTACAAGCTACGTAATATTTTAGTTTTCGCATACAGCAATTCTGGTTTGGATGCAGTCCAGTTTTACCCCACCCCGGCTCTTCCCTGCAAGCAAAGAGAGAGTTGGGGGTGAGGTTTCGAGCTGCAAGACTCTCCAAAACTCTTGAAACCTTTGAAAAGCCGTTCGTTAGGCTTGTGTGGGAGCGAAACCCAACCAAAAACTGGCTGCTCGCTTCACATCGTAATCTACCAAAATCACCAGTCTGTCTGCTGCATTAGGCGGAAATAGAAGATGACTTTAGCTCTCCCGATAGGCTAGAGGGATCAATGCATTCAGCATCAGCGAGCGCCTCAAGTTGAGGAAATTTGATAAACCTGATTAAATCGGTTAAATAAGCAAAACTTAATTAGGCTGTTTATTCGGTCGAGCGATGACATCCAAGGAAATTTCTATGATTACCATTGGATTTTTCATTAACAAGTCTGCCTGATGTATGCAATTTGAGCGATCGCGCTGCCTTGAATTAGGTTTTAGGTCAAATTCAGGAGTTTAGATAATCACCCGTTAATCAGCCTATTGGTTTAGCTGATTATGGCGTCTAATCTAAAGAAAAAATTTATAAATACCATTGAAGATTCCACTGATAAGTAATGCTTTTTAGCTAGGCGCTCACTAATCAAGGTGATATATTTACCTTTAACGCAGAGGAAAAGCAACGTTACCTGACGCAAAGAAGCTAGCGCGAGCAACCTCAGCAAATTTTTCAAAAGCTAATTGTCGTAAATCTATCACTAGGTTCGCGACTTGGTTGTATCCAACAACCGTCATTAGTGCATTAAACCTTTAACCATTCCAGGGAATCGGTTTGTTGTGCCTTTAATTGGCATGGCTTTTGCGTTTAAAAAGCGTTCTTTTGATTCAGATAGCTTTTCTGTTCAAAATCCTAAACAAGATTGTAGCAAGGAGACCTTATGAGCGAATTTTCTAAACTTTCACGCCGCAAATTCATCCTAACTGCTGGAGCCTCCGTAATGGGGTCTTTATTGCTCAAAGGTTGTTTAGGAAATCCCCCAGAATTCAACAACAGAACTCAAGCCCAGACAACGCCTGCCGCTAATATTAGCCCAGAACAAGCTCCGGAAACGACCAAAGTAAAACTAGGATATATCCCAATTGTAGAAGCAGCTCCTTTTATTATTGCTCAAGAAAAAGGTTTCTTTGCCAAGTATGGCATGACTGGAGTTGAGCTTTCCAAGCAAGCTTCTTGGGGTTCTATGCGGGATAACACCGAAATTGGTTCAGCGGGTGGCGGTGTTGATGGTGGTCAATATCAGATGCCAATGCCACATCTTATTACTGAAGGTTTAATTACCAAAGGTAATCAGAAAATTCCCATGTACGTGCTGGCTCAGTTGATTACTCATGGAAATGGAATTGCGATTGCTAGCAAGCATCTAGGAAAAGGTCTTGAGTTAAAAATGGACAAAGCAACGGCCTTTTTTGACGGACTAAAATCCGCGAAAACTCCTTTTACCGCTGCTTATACTTTTGCACAAGTTAATCAGGATTTCTGGATTCGCTACTGGTTAGCTGGAAACGGCATCGATCCAGACACTGAAGTTAAATTAATTCCCGTACCCTCTGCTCAAACTGTTGCCAATATGAAGACGGGGACAATGGATGCTTTCAGTACAGGCGACCCTTGGCCTTATCGAATTGTTAAAGATAAGATTGGCTTCGTTTCAGCATTAACAGCGCAAATTTGGAAAAATCACCCCGAAGAATACTTCGCCATGAGAGGAGATTGGGTTGATAAAAATCCTAAAGCAACCAAAGCGCTTTTGAAAGGCATTATGGAAGCGCAGCAATGGTTGGATAATTTTGACAACCGAAAAGAAGCCGCTGAAATCCTTGGCGCACGAAATTATTTTAATCTTCCATCTGAAATACTGGCAGAACCATTCCAAGGTAAATACGATATGGGCGATGGTCGCATCATTGATGATAAATCAATGGCAGCTTATTACTGGAAAGATGAAAAAGGAAGTGTTTCTTATCCTTATAAGAGCCACGATCTTTGGTTTCTCACAGAAAGCGTCCGCTGGGGATTTTTGCCTGAATCTACATTGGCAAATGCTAAAGCCCTTATTGATAAAGTCAATCGGGAAGACATTTGGCGAGAAGCTGCCAAAGAAGCCGGAATTTCTACTGCGGACATTCCTACAAGTACGTCTCGTGGCGTTGAAGAATTTTTTGATGGTGTCAAGTTTGACCCAGAGAATCCCACAGCTTACCTGCAACAACTGAAAATCAAGAAGGTGAGAGCTTAGTCGGTTGTCAGCAGTTAGTTGATAACAAACAATAGACCACGGGCAACAACCAATAGACCGATTACCCATTAGTTAAGTTTAGGAGAACCCTGTCCATGACAACGCTACAAAGACGTCCTGCAACTGCTTCCCAGAACACTTGGTTATCCCACCTGAACAAACAATTTCCCGATCTGATACCGCCAATTATTGCGATCGCTATCTTCCTCGGCGCGTGGCAGCTGTTTTCTTGGACTCCAGGTGCAACGCTACCAGGGCCAATACAGGTTGTCAAAGATACTTGGATACTAATTTTCTGGCCTTTTTATGACAAAGGCGGGACGGATAAAGGTTTGTTTTGGCAGATTCTCGCCAGCTTACAACGAGTTGCTATTAGTTACTCCTTAGCGGCAATTGTAGGCATTGCCTTGGGCATCTTGATTGGTACGAATAAAATGATGTCCAAAGCTTTAGATCCCATCTTCCAGTTATTGCGAACTGTACCGCCTCTAGCTTGGGTGCCAATTTCTTTGGCAGCATTGCGCCAAAACGAACCAGCCGCCCTTTTCGTAATTTTTATCACCGCTATCTGGCCTATCTTGATAAACACGGCGGTGGGAGTGAAGCAAATTCCTCAAGACTATAATAATGTCGCCAAAGTTTTGCAGCTTTCACGCAAAGAGTATTTCTTCAATATTCTGATTCCTGCGGCTCTCCCTTACATTTTCACAGGCTTGAGAATTGCGATTGGTTTGGCTTGGTTGGCGATTATTGCGGCAGAAATTGTGATGTCCGGTATTGTCGGGATTGGCTTTTTCATCTGGGAAGCTTATCAAAATAACAACGTCAGTGAGGTTATTTTGGCTCTGATTTACATCGGTGTTGTTGGTCTGCTGCTAGATAAAGCGATGGGTTGGATCGAAACGCGGATTTTACCCGAAGGACAGAAGTAGGGACTGGGTAATGGGTAAAAAGCGCCTACATTACTACCTATTACCTACTACCAATCACCCGTTAGTCATCACCAATTACCAATTACCAATTACCAACTACTATGAGCGTTTTTGTTGCCGTTGACCAAATAGATAAAGTTTTTTCGTTAACCGGAGGTGGCACCTATGTCGCCCTCAAAGGAATTGACCTCCAGATAAAAAAGGGAGAATTTGTCTCTCTGATTGGACACTCCGGTTGTGGTAAATCCACTTTGTTAAACATGGTGGCGGGTTTGGATTTGCCAACTGAAGGTGTAGTGACGCTGGAAGGACAACGCATTACTAAACCTGGCCCTGACCGGATGGTAGTATTCCAAAATTATTCGCTATTGCCTTGGCGCACAGTACGGGAAAATATTGCGTTAGCTGTAAACTCGGTGATGAAAGATTTGCCAGCCGGGGAACGCAAAGCAATCGTTGAGCAGCATATCGATATGGTAGGGTTGCGTCATGCTGCCGATAAACCACCCGCTCAATTATCGGGTGGAATGAAACAAAGGGTAGCGATCGCACGCGCCCTCGCGATTCGTCCCAAGTTACTCCTATTAGATGAACCGTTTGGTGCATTAGATGCACTGACGCGGGGTAACTTGCAAGAACAGCTGATGAAAATTTGCGAAGAAAACCAAGTCACCGCCGTCATGGTGACTCACGATGTCGATGAAGCAGTGCTATTATCTGACCGAATTGTAATGCTCACCAATGGGCCAGAATCCAAAATCGGTCAGATTCTAGAAGTTGATATTCCCCGACCCCGCAAGCGGATGGAAGTAGTA
This sequence comes from Trichocoleus sp. DQ-U1, assembly GCF_039961925.1. Taxonomy (NCBI): domain Bacteria; kingdom Bacillati; phylum Cyanobacteriota; class Cyanophyceae; order Leptolyngbyales; family Trichocoleusaceae; genus Trichocoleus; species Trichocoleus sp. DQ-U1. The sequence goes on from NZ_JAMPKB010000139.1 coordinate 4,514, forward strand.
GAACATCCCAGCTACTACAGCTTGCGAAGTGAGATGATTTACTTTCTCAATCAGCAGAAACGGATTAAGAAAATTCGGGCGAGGAAGACGACAGCGATCGCTCGTCATGGTCTAGAAAAAGTTAATCTCGATATTGGCTTCTTACCGCTAACCGCTTGTGCGCCTCTAGCTGTCGCTAAAGAAAAAGGTTTCTTTACCAAGCATGGACTCGATGAAGTCAACCTAATGCGCGAAACCAGCTGGCGGGGAATCACCGACGGCATGACTGGCGGATATTTAGATGCCGCCCAGATGCCCTCCGGAATGCCCCTCTGGTTGACCCTGGGAGGTCATGAAAACCGCTCCGTTCCGGTCGTCACCTCCCTGACCATGACCCGCAACGGCAACGCCATCACCCTCGCCAAGCACTTCTACGAGGAAGGCGTCTACACCTTATCTGATTTTAAAGATTACCTGCGTCGCACCCCCGATCGTCAGCACCGGATGGGAATGGTGCATCCCAGTTCTATGCACAATTTGCTGCTGCGTTATTGGCTGGCAGCTGGTGGCATTGACCCTGACCGCGACGTATCCCTGAAGACCATCCCTCCCGCTCAAATGGTGGTAGATTTGCAAGCCGGAACGATTGACGGTTACTGCGTCGGGGAACCTTGGAACCTCCGCGCCGCCGAGGAAGAAATTGGCTTTACTATTGCGACAGACTTAGAAATTTGGCTGGGACACCCAGGCAAAGTTCTAGGAGTGCGGGAAGACTGGGCAGCAGCTTATCCGAACACCCACATTGCCTTAGTTAAAGCTCTCTTAGAGGCTTGCAAATACTGTGCAGATATGGCTAATGCCCAAGAAATTCGGGAGATTTTGGCGCGACGGGAGTATGTAAGCACCGATTTGGCTTACATCCAGATGGGAGAACCAAACTACTCGGCCTGTAGCTTAGAGCATCCCATGCGCGAGTATGCCCATCACCAGTTTTACGGTGAAGGTGGTGTCAACCGTCCCAGTCGTACTGAGCAACTTTGGATTATGACACAGCTAGCGCGTTGGGGCGATACTCCTTTCCCCAGAAATTGGGTAGAAATCCTGGAACGAGTCTGTCGAGTTGGTGCGTTCAGTACAGCAGCGCGAGAACTGGGTCTTGACATTAGTTACACTCGCAGCGCAATTCAACTTTTTGACGGCACTCCCTTTAACGCCGATGACCCAATTTCCTACCTCAACAGTCTGGCAATTAAGCAGGACTTTTCAGTTGCGGAAGTTGTCATCGATTCCAGGACAAAGACAGCAGCTTAATTAATAGAAACCCCAGCGAAGGTCATTCGCGGCTATACAAACTCTTGTCCGCCTGCGTGGATTGAATTTGAAACCCACTTTTGTAGAGTTCTGCCTGTGTAGCCGCGATTAGAAATCCCCTAGTTTTGCTCCCACAGTTTATTTACTCCTTCTACCGCCATGCAAGCTTTTAACTTTCAAACCTCAAATTCTTTAACTCAAAACTCAAAACTCAACACTCAAAAATCCCCTAGTTCACCGTTTTTGGTGATTGAGAACGTATCCAAAGTTTATCCAACACCAAAAGGTCCTTACACGGTGCTGGAAGACGTTAACCTTACCGTACAGCAAGGCGAGTTTATCTGCCTCATCGGTCACTCTGGCTGTGGTAAATCGACACTGCTCAATATGGTGTCGGGTTTCAATACGCCCAGCAGCGGCGAGGTGCGGGTTGGCTCTAAGCGCATCACTCAACCGGGACCAGACCGCATGGTAGTATTCCAGAATTACGCTTTGTTGCCTTGGCGGACTGCGTTTGAAAACATTTACCTGGCTGTTAACGCAGTTTATCCTAATAAACCGGAAGCTGAAAAAAGGGCAATAGTGCGAGATCATTTAGCAATGGTAGGACTCACAGAAGCTGCTGACAAAAAGCCGCCGCAATTATCCGGCGGGATGAAACAGCGGGTGAGTATTGCTCGTGCTTTGGCGATTCGTCCCCAAGTATTGATTTTGGATGAGCCTTTTGGGGCGTTGGATGCAATTACTAAGGAAGAATTACAGGAAGAATTGCTGAAAATTTGGAACGACAACCGGGCAACCGTGTTGATGATCACTCACGATATTGATGAAGCTCTATTTCTAGCAGATCGATTGGTGATGATGACGAATGGGCCTCACGCTAAAATTGGTGAGGTAATGGAAATACCTTTTCCGCGTCCGCGCGATCGCGCCCGCATTATGGAAGATCCGCAATACTACAAACTGCGGAATCACGCTCTGGATTTCCTCTACAACCGCTTCGCTCACGACGACGAATAAAGCAAAAGGCAAAAGGAAAAATGACACCCCTTTTTTTCCTTTTGCCTTTTAGCGCGTTAATTATAAAAAATACTAACGCTTTTCAAACAATGTCAATGGTGTGTCTATAAAAAGAGACTGGCAAAATGCGGACAGGCAAAAAGCTAACAAAACAAATCAGAGCAGCTTTCAGAGATGAAAACTTTTTACACCAACTAGAAAATATAGAGGGTATAGTTTCCAAGGTTCTTTCGGTTGCTATGATATTAGTTATCCTGTTAGCAATTTGGAATCTAGGCTTGTCTTTGCTACAAACGCTGATTGGTCAACCAGATGAGCCTTTTACTAAAACATTATTCAAAATATTTGGGTTGTTTTTGAATGTTTTGATTGCTCTTGAAATACTAGAAAATATCACTGCATATCTAAAAAAACACGTTATTCAAGTTGAATTAGTTATTGTTACTTCTATAATCGCTGTTGCTAGAAAAATTATTATTTTAGACTTGGAAAAAACATCAGGAGTTGACATAATTGGGTTGGGAATTGCCCTATTATCTCTTTCAATTAGTTATTGGATTATTCGTCACATGAATGCCAAATAGCATACCGAATAAGGCAGGTTGAGGACTGACACCCACACCGGCAGATCGAAGCGCACTTAATAGACCTCCTGCATGAATGGTCAAGTAGTGTGCCAGTTCATAATCGAGATTGCACAATAAGGGAGTAGATCAGCATCAAGACACTGGGGAGTTGGTATGCCGTATACGGAGCT
>NZ_JAMPKB010000140.1:0-7058 GCF_039961925.1 Trichocoleus sp. DQ-U1
TCCTGTTAGCCTTAGCTCAGAGCAGAATTTTGTTTAAGGTGATAGATGTATGAAGGTCAAAAATCATTTGAAACTGAACATTTCCCAAACTATTCCACAAGTTTTTCCGCCCTTCCGACTTCTCGCTACTCTAGTGCTTTTCCTGTTCGTTTCCGGTTCTCCTGGCGAGACTGTTGCCCTTCCAGAGACTACTCCTAAAACTTTTGCTGACTGGTGTTTGAATAAAGAAAACCTGAGCCTGGAGGCACAACACACGGTTGATATTTTGTTGGGAGTGGCAAAAACTCAAAATTGTCAGCGCGCTGACAAACTTCTTTCAACTCGCACCGAGCTTTGGCTCTCTAACAATCAAATAGCCGACCTCAGACCCTTTTCATCATTCACTAATCTGACTCAACTCCGGCTCGATAACAATCAAATAGATGACATCGGACCCTTGTCTAGACTGACTAACTTGACTCTAATTGACCTTAGTAACAATCAAATAGATGACATCGGACCCTTGTCCACACTTACCAACTTGGCTCAACTCTGGCTCAATAAGAATCAAATAACCGACTTCAAGCCTTTATCATCTCTAACCAACCTGGCGTTACTTGACCTTGCTAACAATCAAATAAACGACCTCCGGCCCTTATCTTCTTTGACCAAGGTAATGCGACTCAATTTTAATAACAATAAAATAGATAACCTCAAGCCTTTATTATCTCTGACAAACCTGGTTGAACTTAACCTTGCTAACAATCAAATAAACGACCTCAAGCCCTTGTCAATACTCACCAAACTGACTCAACTCTTGCTTACTAACAATCAAATAGCCAATCTTCAACCCTTGTCTTCACTGAGGAATCTGACTCATCTCCGGCTTAATAAGAATCAAATAAACGACTTCAAGCCCTTGTCTTCACTGAGGAATCTGACTCTACTTGACCTGGCTAACAATCAAATAAACGACCTTAAGCCCTTGTCTTCACTGAGGAATCTGACTCTACTTGACCTTGCTCACAATCAAATAAACGACCTTAAGCCTTTATCATCTCTAACTAACCTGACTCAGCTTAGCCTCCATAACAATCAAATAGCCAACCTCAAGCCCTTATCAACACTCACCAAACTGACGAGCCTCTGGCTCGATGAGAATCAAATAGCCGACCTTAGACCCTTGTCACCACTTACTAATCTGGCTGGAGTCTCGCTCCCAAACAATGAAACACTCACCGATAAAGTTTGTCCAGTCAACTTGGGATTTAGCTGTAGCATCCTACCTTTACAAGGTTACTGAAACTTAGGCTTTAGCAACTAGCAATTCCCTTCTTCCCGCAATATGGCGACGTTGCTAGCGCACAAAAAAACCCTAGTATCATGGTCAGGGTTTTTTTTGTCCTCAATGGAACCTGATAGTGCAGGGGTGCGATCCGCAAAAAAATACCCCAGCTACAAGAGCTAGGGTACAAACTGCATCGAAAATTAATTACAGTCGTCTCACTGTATTCACTTCACATTTTAGGGGTTATTGCAGTTGCACTCAGTCCTATCAAAAATTCAAGTACAGCAACTTGGGGTGATCGCAATAACCCTTTCCTAAAAACTTTAAAGCTTAGATTCCTAGGAGTCCGTCGCTTACCCATTAGACATCAGCATTGTTTCTGAGATTGTCGCTTGGAGGCAAACTACGTTTACCGCAACTGGGTTGAGAACCCCTTCCACCTAAAATTATCTGCTGTCGAATGCAGTTTGGTGGATTGAATGGTTAGGAATGGAAAGCCAAAGAATCTTCTAACGAGACAAGTTGATACCCTGCATCGGCTGGCGACACGACTGAAATAAAAACCAATGGCTCATCACCGTTGTTGAATACTCCATGTACGCATCCAGTATGAGCGACTATTATATCTCCTGCCACGATCGGTTTCGTAGTGCCTGCTTTATCAAGATAATATTCTCCCTTCCCGGTCAAAACAGTCCAAGTATCTTGCCCATTAGGATGGATGTGCGCGGGGATTTCCTGTCCCGGCTTGATGTACCAGGCTACAACGACAGCATCCTTGGACTCTGTAACGACTGAACGAACAGGCTCCCCGTCCGTTGGCTGCAAAAATTTAGAACTGTTGAATATCCTGGTCGTACTCATCTTTGTTCTCTTTTAGAAATAGGCTACACCAGCGAAAACAGTGCCACCTTAAGAGTTCTCTGGAACGCGATTGTCTCACAGATCACTAGAATCTTTTTGTATACAATGCAGCTTTAGTTAGATAGACTACCACCTCAAAGAACAGTGAGAGAACAGGGACAATCAGGCTTTTCTAACAGGGATTCAACCAGGGCATTGAACGCAACGGCTGCTAAAAGTCCGCCACCTAGAGAACCATCAGTCGTTAGGTACAGCGTGCCTATTTGCATCAGCCATCATTTAGCACAAGTCGTCATAGATGACTTTCCCGACCTGCCCCACTATTGGCTTAGTTATAGCAACGGAAAAGTTTTGGTCGGTAAGGCTCAAAAGCCTATAAATTAAGGCTTTTTTGGCTGTCCTGATTGACAAGTCTACGATTGCTTATGTAACGAAGCTAAGTTTATATGACTTAAAATCTTTAATATTGACCAATCCCAATAGTAACCCAGAAGCATCTAAGCAAACATCATGGCAGACGTACCTAATAGAAACCAACTACACCAAGAGAACCGCTTATCTTGGAACGAAGCGACCAAAGCACACAACAGTCATAAAAGTGACCAAGCCAAGTTTTTCAAAGCAGGTGGCAGTACCCTATTTCCAGAAGAAAAAGAACTGCTAGGTGACATCGCTGGCTTATCCTTAGTTCATCTCCAATGCAACGCAGGTCAGGACACCTTAAGTTTGGCACAACTGGGTGCTAAAGTAACTGGTGTAGATATCAGTGATGAAGCAATTGACTTTGCTCAAAAGCTATCACAAAAATCTGGCATTTATGCAACATTCCATCGTTCTGATATTTACGATTGGTTAGCAGAAACAGCAAACACGAACGAACGTTTTGATATAGCATTTTGCTCTTACGGCGCAGTCTGTTGGCTATCTAATATTAATTTATGGGCAAAAGGTATCGCATCCATATTAAAACCCAATGGGCGATTAGTTGTAGTTGAATTTCATCCAGTTGCCATGATGTTTGATGAACAATGGACGCTAAAATATCCCTATTTTGCTGACGGTCAACCCTTAACTTGGTCAGATGGCATCAGCGATTATGTAGCACAATCGGCTGGTGGGCTAACACCTTGGGTTTATGAAAAGGGAATCGAAAACTTTCGTAATCCCTATCCGTCTCATGAATTTCAATGGGGTACTGGAGAAATTATTACAGCAGTATTAGAAGCTAAGCTAAATCTAGAAGTATTCAAAGAATATTCTTATGCTAATGGTTGCAAGTTATTTGACACAATGGAAGAATTACCCGGACGGCGCATGGTTTCTCCCTCTGATATACCTTCTATCCCTTTGATGTATAGCTTATGCGCTCGGATGCCTATACTTCACGAAAATTGATGGAGTCTGATATTTATTAAACTTTGAACAAAAGAAAGTGTACTTCGCTGTTCCTTTGTTTTATTTTATGCTATTCAGTGATCCTAGCCATTGCATGAGCATCAACATAAGTACCAGAGCGGAAAGCGTACTTCCGAAATGTACCCTCTATTACAAAGCCATACTTTTCGTAAAGATGAATGGCGTTGGCATTATCAGTGTAAACAGTCAACTCGATGCGTTTTAGGTTAAGCCACTTTTCAGCTAAGTCTATCACCGATTCCATAAGAGCAGAGCCAATCCTTTGATTTTGGTAGTCGTCATGGACAAGCATACCTAGCTCGCCTACATGATTCCGACGCCCACCGAAGGTATGCAAACTAACCAATCCTACAACTTTTTGTTTTTGTTCCTGGTTGACAACGGCTACTAAACGATACATCCCTGTTGATGGGCTTTCTAATTTCTTTTTGATTTCATCGCGCGATTGGTAGGGCATTTGCAAGGTTCCCCACCGACATTTTGGTTGGAGAAAAAGCTCGGATACGTCTTCCCAATCAGACATTTCAAAAGCACGAATGAACATAACAGTTATCAGATAACAAATCATTTGTCGCTATCAACACATTAGTGTCGTTAATCCAAAAACCTTTCAAATTTTTTACAACAGGAGAAAGTGTGTTCATTGAGAGATTGCCGTTACTTGCTCAGCACAGGTTGTTTTGTGTTTGCTAGAGTTTCGAGTAATGATGCTGCAATAGCTGGAGAATCATATGACCTGATCTCTTGCTGAAACCGTTGGGCATTCTGCTTATAGGTTGGAGTCGATAGAATTGTTTCCACCGCACTTTTAATTTCTGCGGGTGTTGGGGTGCTTGTTTTGAGATCAATTCCGGTTCCAGTCCATTGCACTCTGGCGCAAATCTCTGGTTTTTCCTCAGTTTGTCCGGCTGTGACCATCGGCACTCCGTTTGCCAAAGCAATCTGCACACCATTGAAACCGCCATTTGTCACCATGACATCCACATGGGGCAACAAACAGGCATGAGGAATAAACGGTTCAATCCGTACATTCTGAGGTATTGCTTTAAGCTTAAGAGGGTCAAGCGGCTGTTTTCCAGTCGTCGCAACGATTAACACCTCCTCATCTGCAAGGGCTTGAATCGTTGGCTCAATGAGATCGCTTGCTTCCGTTGCAACTGTTCCTTGAGTAACGTGGACGACAGGCCGTTCACCCTGCAACTCCTGCCACCAAGCGGGCGGTACGAAGTTAGGCGGAGCCGGAGGCAGAAAAGTGCCAATAAAGTGAACCTGGGGCGGCAAGTCACGACGCGGATATTCAAACGAAGGCGTTGTTCCTTGAAGGTAGAGGAAGGGTGAAAGTGCAGCCGTGAAAAAATCTTGCCCTTTGGGAGCTAAGCCAACACTAGACCGAACCCGATCTAAGTGAATACGGACATCCCGCATTAATACAGCACGAGAGAAGATGTTGAGTAGCTGATTCCGTAGCAGTCCGCTCATAGAAGGGTTCGGCTGCATTCCTAAGCCAAATGGAGCCGTATCGTGGCTCATAAAGGGTAAAGCAGACATCCCAAACGCTGCCCAGGGTAAACCTGTTTTTTCGTACAGCCAGGACATTCCCAGGAAGAACACATCACACAATAGAATCTCTGCTGGGAATTCATTGAGGATATCAGTGAGATCCTGTAATTGCGTCACTGCTGCATCAATAAAACCGTGTTTGAGGTAGAACTTAAACTGCGCGACCCCTTTGAGCGCATCGCGCTGTTCCAGCCAACTTTTTTGAATTGTCTCAAATCGCGTTAAATCAATCCCGCGTTGAATCGAAACGTGACGCGCACCCGTCGCTTCGACCTTTTCTTTGAATCCATGCCCGGTGTACCACCACACTTCATGCCCCTGCTCAATCAGTCGCCGCACGATGGGTAGAGCCGGATTGACGTGCCCGGTCGCTGCAATCGTGCCCATCAGAAATCGTGTCATCGGTTTATGAATTAAACGTTTATTTCACAAACATGAAGGCTACCTCTTGCTTTTGTCAAGCGTTAATGGAACGTTTATTTCATAAACCGAGTAGGATCAAGGCAGACTCACATCAATAGACCACGTACTGGCGTATGGCGCGTAAAGTCCAATCCGTAGAGCAGCCGAAGCGAGCGATTCGAGATGCCGAGGCAACTCAGCAGCAGATTCTCGATGCCGCCGAAATTGAGTTTGCTCAACACGGGTTACATGGCACAAGGGTTGACCCCATTGCAACTCGTGCAGGAGTCGCGCCTCGGATGATCTATTACTACTTCCAGAGTAAAGAAGGGCTATATCAAGCCGTATTGCAGCGTCCGGCTGCGTTTCTCCAATCTGTGTTTGAGCAACTTAACCTGGATGCACTGCCTGCCAATGAAGCGTTGAGATCACTGCTTCAAGCCACAATTGAGTACGAAACCACGAACCGAAATCGGGGAATGCTTTTGTTTCAGGAAGCAATTCAGAATCAAGGACGGTACTTTAAAGTCATTAATTGGCAGGAGCCGATTGCACAACTGGCAGGCGTTCTAGAACGTGGAATGCAAACGGGTGTTTTTCGCCCGCTCGATGTTCACATGACGACGCTCAATATTATTGGCATTTGTACGTTCTATGCCAATGCTTATGACAACGTGAAGCATCTCACGCCAGATGAGGATTTACTGAGTCAGGAGATGATAGAGCGTTATACGGAAGCTGCAATTCAATTAGTGCTCAGTGGTGTTCAAGCGGATACTTAGACACATACATTCCTCGGCTAGCGATCGCACTCTTGGCAGCGGTTCAGGAATTCTTATCAATAAAACTACAATCCTCGGTTGGCGTTGAGAGAGGATTTTCCTCCAAGTCGTCATACATACATTTCTCAACCGGCGATCGCACTGGTGTCCGATCCGTTTTTACATCGTCATATCCAGGTTTTACCACCTGACCCACATAGCTTGGAGCGCGACAGTGATGGAGTTGGCTGTGAAAAGAGATAAAGAGAAATTGGGAAAGGCGATCGCTCATTTAAGCGTAGAAAACTAAGATAAACCACTCTATCGCCAGTCAGGAGGTCTGCCACGAAACGCCTAAGGCGATGCGGAGAGCATCGATCTCCAAAACATCTAGTCTACTAGGGCGGGCGGAATTAAGCTGATGTACCAATAATAAATCCCTGCTGAACTCAAAAACTCTCCCATCAGGAGTGAGATCGCGAACCTTCAGTTCTAGGGGAGACTTGAAGAAACCTGCTGTAGTCTCACGCCGAAGATCCCAGAGCGCGATCGCTCGCTGCCTCGACTTCCGACTCCCTACCAAATTCGGAGCGCCGAACTCGGTAGGGCGATCGCTGTCTCAATTTCTAACCCCCTGCCGAACCGGGAGAAATTTGTCTGTAAATGGTCGCTCTCGGCACAATGCCGAGATGTGTGGTCTCCAGTTACAGGCCGTTAGGTACGTTCTTGCTCTACCATGACTCTGGATACTCAGCGTGGGTTGGAAGCCCTCCGCTAGGACAACCCCA